>NZ_VFVS01000008.1:0-248180 GCF_006442215.1 Mesorhizobium sp. B2-3-11
TCGCTACAGCGCTCCTAACGGCGCGCTCGTGAGCGGCTTCGTAACCGCCGAGCTACACCACCTGATGGGACACGACCCCGATTGGCGTAAACTATCACCCCGTCAGTATTGAAAAGGAACGTCGGGATCGTTGTGTTTTCTACGAAATTGCGCAGCACCGCCGCGCCCCTGCCGAAACGGAAGGGTGTCACATCCGAATCATTCGAGTTAGTTTCTGTTGTTTCATTCACACCAAAACCATGTCTTATAAATCTTAAGAATGACTCACTTCCAACAGCCAATAGTTGGCGTTATACCGGTCGGCTGCGATGGTTTGGGTAAGACTCGCTTAGAAAGGTACTACGCCTGCCTGCAGCAGCCCTGCCGACCTTTGGCATGCAGCCTGCGCTCGCATTGCTGCCACACCCCGAAGCCCATAGCTCACCGCTTGCGGCCCGCCGGGTCCTGAACCTTTACCACCTGATCAACCGTGAGGAGGAGCGGGGAGATGCTGCCGCTGTGTCTGCGGAAGGAGTGGGAGCCATTCCCTGGTCGCCGCTCGCGCGTGGGCGCCTAACGCGCCCCTGGGCCGATGAACCTACGGTCGGATTTTCGGTGGGTATGAGCCCGCATCGCAATTCAGCCGCGAGTACAAACGCTTATTCGGGCGCGGACATGGTTCAGCCGATCGTTGACCCCGGACCTTAATGGCTGCTAAGGGCCTATGGGGTGCCAGAAGCCGACATTCTCTTGCCGGCCCCCAACGTGCCGGACCGCAATGGGCCCTCTTGTCGGACGTTGGGCAACTTTACTTTCGCTCGAAATCGGACGGTTTGCCGAAGGTAACATGAGTGCGTTGCACGACGATGGGCCTGATCCAGCAATGACCCCGCATGTCAGGTTCCTACAGTATGGCAGGTTGTCATGTCGATGATCATCGCCACCGTGTTCTTACTGCTCACATGCACCCAAATGCAGCGATGAGTTCTCGGACCGACTGGATCCTATAAAAAGCCGGCCTTTCTGAAGCCGGAGAGGAAGAGCTCGAAGGATGACGGGTCTGCGAAGGGAAGGTGGGCAAGGTAGCCAAGCGAGAGGTCCGGTTGCCGGCTCAGTGTGGCCTCGACTGCGACACGCGCGTTTTCCATCTCGCCCAGATGTGCGTAGGCCGCCGCAAGAAAGGCATGGATGAAGAACTGGTCGCCGGCCTTCCGATAAGCGTCGATGGCCTCGGCATATCGGCCCAGCAGGAAGAACGCGCTGCCCTTCACCTCCCAGAACCAGACCGGGGGCAACGGGTCGAGCAGTATGGCCCTTTCGAGGACCGCCAAGGACTGCTGAGGCTGGCCGCCGTAGTTGAGCCAGCTTGCATAGTCTCCGGCAATGTTGACGTCGTGCGGATTGAGCGTGCGGGCCTGCTGGAAATGCAGTCCGGCATCCCCATGCTGGCGCATATGTACAAGCACGAGACCCATGCTCTGGTTGCAGATGCCGTCATTCCGGTCGAGCAGGAGCGCCGTGCGCGCAGACTGCAAGGCACTTTGCAGCGTGCGAGGATCGCGGTCGTACCAGAATCGCGCAACCAGGCACTGCGCCAGATAGGCATGACCTTGAGCAAAAGCCGGATCGAGTTCGGCGCTCCGGGCGAACATGGATTCGCCCTTGTCCATTTCATACTGATGGTAGTGCGCGCGACCCTGCAAGTAGTAGTCGTAGGCGGCCCAATCGGCCGGCGGCGTTCGCCGCGAGCGGCTAGTCGCATCTGCCTCGGCGGCGCCTTGGACGGTTGAAGCCACGAGGGCCGCCACCTCCTCCTGAACCGAAAAGATGTCCTCAAGCGCCCTGTCGTAGCGTTGAGCCCACAAATGGAAGCCGCTGGCGCCATCGATCAGTTGCGCCGTGATCCGGATGCGGTTCCCGAGCCGTCGAACGCTGCCCTCGACGAGGTAGCGCGCGCCGAGTTGCCGGTGGACTTCCGCAGGGTCCAGCGCTGGCCCACGAAACTGAAAAGATGAATTGCGCGCGATCAACACGAGCGACCGGTATCGCGCCAGTTCGGTGATGATATCTTCGGTGATGCCGTCGCTCAGATATTGTTGGTCTTGATCGCCGCTCAAATTGGCGAAGGGCAGCACGGCAATGGTGGGTTTTCCGGACGGCGCGATCGGTCGCTGCACTGAACCTTCCACGCGCTCGACAGGAGCGGTGAAGCGGTAGCCGACGCGAGGCACGGTGGCGATCCAGTCGCCACCATGGTCGGTAGGGCCGAGCGCCTTCCTGAGCGTCGCAATCTGGACGGTAAGATTGCTTTCCTCGACCGCCAGGCCCGGCCAGGCGGCTTCCATCAGCTCGGCCTTGGTCAGGATGTCGCCGGGCCGGGCCGCAAGCGTGGCGAGCAGCGTGATGCCGCGATGCCCGATGGAGATCGGTATCTCTTGCCGCAGGAGCGTCCCCTTCTCAGGGTCGAGCACGAACGGACCAAAGGCGAGGTGAACCCGTTGCATCCCGCCATATTAGACGTTTCGGAATTTTTCGGAACAGTTTCGGCCGCGCTTTAGTACGCAGGTCCGCGCATCCGCCAAAGTAGCGTCATCGATTTTAGCAGCACCAACAAAGGACGAGCCAAATGAGCGCGCAGATTTTTCTTACCTCAAGGTTCTACCAGTCTTTCTGGAGCGAACAGCCGACGTGGACGACTGGACCGGCATCGGTCTGGGCGAGACTCATCGCCTTGCGCGGCCTGGTCGCGGTCTGGCGCGAGCGCATGTACTATCGCGAGGAGCTGAAGCGACTGGCGGAAGATGGGACTCAGCGGATCGACGACATCGGTCTCACCCTGGCTGCCGTCGAGGCGGAACTTCAAAAGCCATTCTGGCAGGCGTGATTTGCATCCATAGTTTGAACTATTATCTACCTGACTGTCAAAGCGCTTGCGGACTTCAAATTCGGGGCGCCGCACTCGAACTGCGGATGACCTCTTCGCGCGACGATATTGTTGTGCTGCGAGTTCGGGCTGGGGGTGACGGGCTGCCAGGTTTCGGGCTGCGAAGCCGCGAAAGCCGCCTTTCACCGAGTCATCGAGCTTCGACGGCAATGCGCCTAATATCGGTCTTAGAAGCCAGTATTCCAACTTCCTTGACCAGCCGTTCACAGCAACACGCGATTCGGTCATCAGTCCTTGAGCGTGGTCGTTTAGACTAGCTGGCCCGTCCTGCAGCTTCCAGGATCAGTTGGGTGATCTCGTGGGGATGAGAGATCAACGACAGATGACTTGACTTCACTTCGAGGTCTTTGCCCCCGTGCGCTTGGCCATGAAGCGTTCGAGGTCGGGATTGATCGTCCGGTCTTCGGTTGAAACGGCGTAGAAACTCGGTTTCGACCGCCAGGCCGCATGCGTGGTCTTGCCCGTGAGCAGAGCCTTTTGGAACGGCTCCTGGACTGCATAGAGCACCTTGGCCTTCGCTTCCGGCAGATCACCGGCGAAATCGCGCAGAAACGCGGCCTCGCTGAGGCGTCCTTCATCGCCATCAAAAACGATGCCGGCGGATGCTGGCGGCGGGGAAACGCCAAGGCCGTGTAGTCCTCGTTCGCATCCGGTGCCCGCATCGGGCAACCACCTCTCAGCCAGCAGATCAAGGATCTTGAGGTCGAGATCGGAACTCAGCTGTTTCACCGCGTCGCCCATGGCGCGGAGCTCACGCCGGCGGGTCAGGCCTTTCTTGAAGGCGTGAGGGAGATGCCGAAGCTCGCTGAATGGGCAGCAAAGGCGGCGCGCCGGGCATCTCGGGGCGAGACCGGCTCGATCCGCGTCGGCTTCATTCCATCTGCGGCTTTTAACGCAGTCGTACCGACGGCTGTCCGGACATTCGGCCGCGCATATCCCGACGTCGAAGTCACGTTGCAGGAGGCCAACACAAACGGGCTGGTGGCAGGACTACAGGACGGGTCGCTGGACGCCGCGTTCCTGAAGCCCAACGTCCCGGAATCGAGGCGTTCCATCTCCACGTTCTTTCCGAGGAGCCAATGCTCGTTGCGCTACCTGCCAGCCACCCTGCCGCCGCTCAGCAAGAGGTCGACCTCAACGTTGAGCAAGGAAACGTTTCTGCTGATGCCGCGCTGGTTCGGTCCGACATTCTATGACAGCATCATTGGCGCTTGCCGCAAGGCTGGCTTCGAGCCCGTGATCGGCGAGGTGGCGCCGGTGATCGGCTCGGTCGTCGTGCTCGTGGCTGCGGAACTCGGCGTGTCGATCGTGCCGGCATCGATGAGCCGGCTACAGGTTGCGGGGATAGCGTATCGACCGATTCGCGGCTGGCGCCCCGATCGACGCAGTAGCTCTGGTGCATCGGCGCCAGGAGATATCGCCGGTCGTGCGCAATTTCGTCGCGCGAACACTCGCATGAGCAGAATTCCCCGAGTTGAATATCTATCTACCCGCGGCAATGCCACCGGCCGGGCACTGCCGGATGTCCTTGAACTCGGAGCTGCTGGCGATTTGAAGTCTTGATTCAGTATCGCTAGAGAGGATGAGACGAGTGTCATGGATTGAGGGGGGCGAGTGGTGCGGCCCGAGGGCCGCCGGCCCGTCGCCGCGAGTTTAGGCCGTCACGATCTTGCCGTCCCACTCGCCACCCGAGGGAACCGAGGCGTGCTCATGGAACAGCTTCCAGCTGCCGCCGCGCCGCTTGAAGCAGTCCGTCTGGCGTACGAGCGCGTGCTTGGCGTCGCCGTTCTTGAGGACAATGTTGACTTCCTGGACCGTGCAGACCACGCCCATATCGCCGCTGATGGTGGCGTCTTCTTGCAGGATATTGATATCGCACGACTTAAACCCTTGGAAGACGCGATCGAACATCTGCATTGCCGGCTGGATGCCACGCGAGGCAAACGGCGGGATGTCGAACCACAGCGCGTCTTCCGCCCAGTGCCGCGTGCTTTGTTCGCCCGTCATGGACGCCGCCATCTCCTTCACGATCGCAATCAGAGCTTCCGTGTCGCCCTGCTGATTTTCAGCAGTCTTGGTCATTTTCATTCTCCTTCATCGAGTTGCTCGGGCTGCCTTCAACCTGATATGGAGAAGCTAGCCATCCCTTAGTGGATGGGTAGAACGGTGAATGGAATAGGATCAATTCCCAAATTGGAATGGTGGAGGTGCATTTGGATCGGATGGAGGCGATCAGGCTCTTCGTTCGGGTAGTCGAGAGTGGCAGCTTTTCGGCCGTAGCCCGCTCGCTCGGCGTCGGCCAGCCGGCCGTCAGCAAGCAAGTTGCAGCGCTCGAGGCGCACCTAGGTGCGCAGCTGCTGCAGCGCACCTCACGCAGCCTCACGCTCACCGAGGCCGGCCGCGACTTCTACGAATCCGGCGTTCGGCTGCTGGGCGACCTCGAAGCCGCTGAATCGCGGGTGGGCCGGGGTCGGGTGGCACCCTCGGGGCTGGTCCGCGCCACGGTTGTCCCGGTCTTTGGTCGCATCTACGTCGTGCCGCGGCTTGAGCAGTTTTTCGCCCGCTATCCCGACGTGTCGGTGGAATTGGTCGTGGCTGACCGGATGATGAATCTGATCGAAAACGGTATCGACCTCGCCGTGCACAACGGCGACCTCTCCGACTCCAGTTTGATTGCCAAGAGGATCGCGCAGACGCCGGTCGTAACCGTGGCGACCCCCGCTTATCTCGAGGCTCACGGCGAGCCGGCAATACCGGCCGAACTGGAACAGCATTCCTGTATCATATACGCGCCGCAGGGTTCGTCCCGCGTATGGGGGTTCCGGGATCGCTTTGGTCCCGTCATGCATAATCCCAAGTGCGCCTTCCGCACCAACGATGCGGAACAAATACGAGCCGCCGTCCTGTCCGGCATCGGAATCGCTCATGCTCCCGGTTGGTTGTTCGGAGCAGAGATAGCATCAGGCGCAGTGCGCGAAATCCTGACGGACTATGCGCCGAGGCCATTAGCAATCACAGCCGTGCGGCCAGCGGGCCGCTTCCTCGCTAGCAAAGTCCGGGTCTTCGCCGATTTCCTCGCCGAACTCTTCGCCCAAGAGCCTAGCCTTGCGCTCAATCGTGCCGGCACGGAGGGTGTGACCTTAAGTTGGTCTAGTCGTGATTAGTCGCTAGTAGACAACCCGTTGATATCGCCAGATTTTGTCGTAGCTATTCAATTGATCTGTCGGACGGCTCCTATTGGTTAGCACGGCACTGGCCAACTAACCAAAGGACCACTCCGCAATGGCAACCAAAATCGACACTCTCAACCGCGAACTCCGCAACCGCGTCAAGGCAGGCAAACCCAACCTTTGGTCGCACGGCAACGGCTTGTGCTTCGCGCTCGCCAAGAACGGAGCGGCGTCATGGTTATCCGCTACACCGTCAACGCCAAGTGCCGCGTGATGACTCGAACCGCATTCCGACCCGATCAGCGAACGCAAGCTGAAAGAACTGGAAATGGTCGCAATCGAGTATCGCGACAAAGTGAAAGCCGGGATCGATCCCCTTGCAAGCGCGAGGCAACCGCGAACCGATCGAAAAGCACTTCGGGCGACACCTTTGAAACTTTCGCCCGCGACTACATTGCGCAGCATGAAAGCGATTGGAAAAACGAGAAGCACCGCCAGCAGTGGGAAACACGCTCACCCAAAACGTTTACGCCAAGGGCGTAGTGACGATTTAACTACCTGAGCCAGATAGCGATAGCGGCAAGTTTGACAAAGCCCATGAAGTTGGCGAGCATCGTAGCCGTCGCTGGCCAGGCGCTCGGCAAAAGCTTTGCCGATTCCAGAGGATGCTCCGGTAATGACAGCGACGCCCAAAGAACTCCCGGTAGGGGTCACCTCCGTCCTCCCAATGTTTCGTGCCGATGAATTGACCCCTGAATGTCCAACAATATCGATCGGTTTTGTACTAACCAAATCTCGTCCTGAGCTCAGAGCGGTGCTGCTCCTTGAAGGCAAGATGCGGCTTTCTAGCGGGCATGCCGAAGGCGGATCGTTCGCTTCAAGCGGTCGAGGGGCCGTGGGGGAATGCCTTTGTGCGGGCAGGCATTAGAAGCTAGCTCCTAAAATGGGAGGGATGTCCTCTATTAGAAGAGTCAACTCACCACATTTCCCGAGTGCACACGCGCGCCTGACAGCACACCCGATCACGTCAAAATCAATTGCGGAATTCACACGCCTGTCGCACTGTCCGGGTTTCGTAGCTTTCGAGGAGGAAAGGCTATGTTGTACCCCGGTCAGTGCTTGGAGCCGTGCGAGATCGACATGCTCTCTCGCGTGTGCCGCATTGTATGCAACGAGAACGGCACTCCCCTTGAATCGCAGCAGGCCCAGCGCATCGCGTCCCATCTGCTCAAGCTGTTTATGAACGGCCTGATAACCGAGGAGGAACTACTGGACGCCGAGAGGAACCGGGCCGGACGGCTAAAGCAGCCGCTCCAGCATCAGCTTCCGCCCCGGAACGTTATGGCCGACAGCCGTTGCACCTCGGCTAGGAAGTTGCCCAGCTCCCCGGCCGGTGCCGCCTGCCTTTTCACAGACGGCGGCGAAGCAATTGAGGCAGAGTTTGTGAATGCTGGAGCAGGCGTTGAAGCCAGCCAGTTCACTGTTGCTGTCCTGAACGAGGCAATTGAGGTTGGTGATCTCGGAGCTCAAGTTCCGCACCCCGTCGAGCGAGAGCAAGGTAGCGCCCAAACTAAAGGTCTGGATGGACGTCCGCTCAGCCTTCCCACTGTTGGCCACGCGGCGCGGTGGTGCCGCGGTGCCCGCGACGGGCCGTAGGCGCCGAGGCTTTCCCCGTGCTATTTGCCTACGATCCAGTCCAACAATCGGGGATCTACGATCGGAGAGCCGGTATATACCCGGACAAGTTCCTCAGCGTATTTTCGCCACTCGCTCTCCGGGATGTTTTCTTCCAAGAGCGATTTTTGAAAGGTCGTCCTCAGAATATCCGCATCGAGTGCTGACAGTCCGTGTTTCGCCATGTTTTCCCTCGTGCCCCACGAGGGCGAAAGTCATTCCTCGTGCGCGGCCGCACGATAGCAATTGGAGATGGTTTGGCGAGTCAAAATCCCGTGCTGGCCTGTCAGTCGGCCCCGCAACGGACTTCCGCTGCAACCCAGCTTTGCGCCTCCATTTAAGACGTTCGGAAACCAAGAACGGGCGTTCGAATGCGGACATTGAACCCATCTGCATGAATGAGTTCCCCATTCGGCTCGGCCTTTGCGTTGCGAAGCAAGCTTACGCCTTCACCTGCTTGAAGAGCCAATCCCTCGCGGCGTTGATGTAGAAAAACTTCCGCGCGGAACCCATGTGGTCGACGCCTTTGAAAGTCAGAAATGTGATGTTGCCGTCTTCCGATAGGTAGCCGTCGATCTGATTGGTCAGCGCTTTCTGGTTATTTATTGGGAATATGAGCGTTGGGTCGAACTGCTCGGCAGGCCGGGTTACCTTGGCTCCGGCTTTTTCCCACACTGGCACGCACTTCTCATTCCAGGGTGTCGCCTTATTGTCGTCCGTGCCCGTGATGATCAGGACCTTCTGCTTGGCAAGGGTGACAACATCGCTGGGTCGCTGCTGGCCGGCGATGATGAGTCCCGCTGCAAAAGTTTCTGGATGTTTTGCCATCAGCCACAGGGAAGTCATGGCGCCCATTGACCACCCCGTGCAGTAAACCCTTTTGGGATCGATCTTCAGGACCTTGTCCCTCCGATCGTCTAGATTCGGGTTGCCATAATTCCAGGTGTTGCTGAGCAACGAATCGACCAGCCGATACGTATTTTCAACGTCGTACGTGTGCTCCCAATAATCGTTCATCGTGGTGCGCTCATAGCGCGGGGTGATAATCACGCACTCATGTTTGTCTTGCTCTTCCGGCAAGCTCCAGATGCTGGCGATGCATTGTTCAGTCAATGTCTGAGCGCAAGTACCGTCGTAGCTGGTTCCCGAATGGGTGATCGCGAGGAGGAGAGGGTAGGCTTTGTTTTCGCCGCCTTTCTCGAGGAACGACTTGGCAGGTAGATACTGTATTCGAGCCAGGCGGAACGCGTATCGTCCCACCACCAGTGGTTCTGTTCCCAGGCGTCCACACCGCGAATGACGACCCTGTTTCCGCGCCGGCCGGCATTGGTCCATACGGTTCCGGTTGCGGCGTAGACCGAGCCGCTTGCCGCTCTGACGCTCTTGTCCTGTGTCAGCGCGACCTTGTCGCTGTCTGCGGTTGGAAGGCTGAGGTCGGGGTCATGCTCGAATTCGGTGATAACGTACCGGCCGGCAACGCTCTTTTGGTCGGGACGCAGCGCAGGCTCGGCGTTGGTATAGATGGTGGCGATCGCCCGTGGCTTGGCGGGGCCGGTCATAGCGTTCTTGTCGGGTTCCTGCGGCATTCCCGGGAAAAATCCTTCGGCAGCCGGGAAGACGGCCGCGCCGTATGTGTCAGTCGCTAAACTGGCGGGATCGATATCGACGTCATACTCAACTGCAATTCCGTAAGCCTTCTCGCCACCACCAGTGACTTCGCAGAGCGCATAAATGTCCTGCAGGCCGGGACCTCTATGACCATCCGAGCTCACCGCATCGTCTGGCGCAGCAGCCGAAAAGCCGTTTCCATTCTCTGCATGGGCCTCCTTGACTCCGAGCGTCGCTACGGAGGCGGCTGCAGCCAAGGTCGTGCCGATTGCCACAAAATCTCGTCTCGATACGTTGGTCATGGAGTGTCCTCACAATGTAAGGCTGTGGCGTCCTGGGAAACGCGGGCCGAGTTGTCGGTTTCGATGGCATAGAAATAGATAAGTATTCCCACGAAAACGGCTCCCGTCAGCAACGTGCTGGGGACTAGACCAATCTTGTGGGCGAGGGCATCGCCAGCGCCGGTGCCGCCGGTGCGGATAAGGGCCAGGGTCGTCCAATAGGGTATCGGCTCGCTCAGCTTGCCGTCCTGCCTCCAAAGGGTCGTTACAAGCGCGACCAGGGCAAAGAACACGATCGCGGTACCAACTGGCGTAAGACCGAGTCTAAAAGATGCCGCGTCTCCGCCGATCGTCCCCAACACGCCCGCCAGAACCATGGTGATCCAGTATATCGGGTTGACGCCTAATGACGCAGACCCCGAACGTAGCCAATAGGTTCGATAAAGCAGCACGCTCACAACGTAGCAAACTAGGACAACGGGAAGCGAAATCGAGAAATCGATCTTGTAATCATGGAATGCGTCTCCGATGTTCGTCGCGCCGGTGCGAATTATGATAATTGCGGCCCAGAAGAAGAGCGCTGTTTTCCAGGGACTGGCACGTTCGGCTATAAATACCAGAACCAGAGCCCCAATAATCCAGGGAAGCCCGGCCACATGCCCAAGGCCAAGGCCGTCTGACATAAGGTCACCGGTGTTGGTTCCGAACGTACTGGCCAGCACCAGCGCGAGCCAGTATCGGCCGTTGAGTCTGGGCAGAGTATGCATGACAGGCGCTGTTCCTTCGTCTGGACAAAAGTGCAATTTATGGTACTGTTAAGTACCATAATTGTGGCGGACGTTCGACGGTTCAATGAGGAGTGGCTTTTTTGAGCGAACGGATCGAGCAGCTTCCAACGCATAAGAGACGAGGGCGCCCACTGACGATCGCGCCACAGGCGCGTCGAGCTCTCGTCATCGACGCGGCCTATCAGGTTTTTCTAGAAAAGGGCTTTGCCGGAACGACCACCGAGATGGTCGCGGCCAGGGCCAGCGTCTCGAAACGATCCCTCTATGAGCATTTCGCGAGCAAGACCGAACTGTTCGGGGCGGTCGTGTTGAAGTACCGGCATCTGCTGCTCGATCTGCCACGCCCACCCGACGATGACCTTCCGATGATTGACAAACTTGTGAAGGTGTTCCGCCTTGATATGGACCGCGGACGCGACCAGGAACGGGAAGCGCTATTGAACCTCATTTTGCACCAGTCCGTTCTGTTTCCTGAACTGTCGGACTATCTTTACCAGCAAAAGATACTCCGGACGCGCGAAGACCTGATCGAATGGCTGGAGGCCGAGCGTGATCGTGGCGCGATCGAGATGGATGATGTCGTCCTGTGTGCGGGCATGCTGATGGATATCGCCTTTGGAGCACTGTTGCCCAGAAGGCGACAGCAGGGCGACGACGCAAGAGACCAGCGCAAGCAAGACATTCGCCAGCGCTTTCAGATATTTCTGAGAGGGATCGCGCACCAAGCTGATCGCTAAAGTCGCTTACTTGGCGATGACCGCTTACCAAATGAACGTCAATAGGCGGGGACGATCGGCTTTCTATGCTCTCATTCGAAAGCCGTCGATCCGCTAGCGGCCCCGTTCCAGCCGTCAAGGGTCCGGCCGGTAAGAGCGCCCGCTAAACTTGGTCGTCAAAGCCGCGTTCGCCGATCTGCTCTCCGCATTGAGCGAGCTCCGATTGCCGCGACGCTCGTAACTCGTCTTACCGTGCCCGCCCTATACCCTCGGCTGGCGGGGGGCTCTTGTGCAGGCGCCGAGCCAGAGCACTATGCGGCGGACAAGGACGCCAGGGGCGCTCACAGCCCAGTGCCGCAGCGACCCGTTCCTGGAAATACTGCACTCCCCGCTCATGCCGCCCCGAGAGCGGGCCGGAGCTATAGGCCCCTGCGGCATAGTTGCGATGCGTATCGGCGCGAGATGGCGTAGTCCTCGCGTACCACGGCCAGAGTGCCTTGCACAGATTTCGCCCTGCTCTCGGATACTTCAGCAGCAATATCGGCAAAGTAGAAATGGTAATGCTGGTCTGTGTGAAGCGGTGAGGTCGGATTGATCCGGCTAACGTTCATGCCGCCATCGAAAAGCGACAGCGTCCAGTTCGGCCACATCCAAAGCCATTCCCGCGATAGAACAGACCGTCTTTCGGCGGTGCGGTCATCCGGACATAACCGGATGGGCGGTGGTCTGGAAAGCTTCGAAGTCGATGGCAGCGTAGAACGAGGGATGCGTGCCAGGGATGTGGTAGCCTTCGACGAAATTGTCGGTGTAGATCTTCCAGTTCGCCGCAAAGCTGACAGTGGCCTGATCGGTGGCGGCATAGGTCTCCAACGGCTCGTCCGCCAGTTCGGCGGGCAGAGAGCCAAGTTGATCCAAAAGACTTTCCTTCGGGTCGAGTGCCGCGAAGAGCAGCCCGCGATTCGGACAACTGCACCGGCTCCAGCGGCCAGTCTTCGGCGATGATCGCGGGATCCTTGCCATACCATGGGGCCTGCACCAGCCGTCCGGTGTCGGCAAAGGACCATTTGTGATAGGGACAAACGATCAGCCCACATTTGCCCGCGCCATCGGCCAGAAGTTTCGCCCCCCGGTGGCGGCAGACGTTCTTAAATCCGCGCAAGGTCCCGTCCCGGCCCCGGATGGCGAAGATCGGCGTGCCGGCGATGTCGATGGCAAGGTATTGACCGGACGTCGCGACCGAGGCGACAGGCCCCAATGCGCCAGCCGGAACCACACTTTCCGGTCCTCGTTCATCCGATGATGCAAGAGAAGGACACACAGTGATGGCTACCAAAGAAGAAAAGAAAGAGGCGAGCCGCGTGGTGAAGGGGCAAGAGCTGGAGGTAGAGCACCTGACGGAAATTGCCGACGTCACGCCGAAACAGGCGCGCGCATTGTTGCGAAAGCATGGTGCCGACTGGACTAGGCTCAAGGACGAAGCCGAAGATTTGAAAGAAAACTGAACTGTCGGCAAGGCTTCTCCGTTTCTGAGGGCATTGCGGGCCGGCGGGTTGACGCCGTTACGGCGAAGCGCTTCCCCTCTTATAAAAAAAGCCGATCCAGCCGGAACGCGCGCTGGCTCCTATTGAAGGCGCAAGGAAGGAACACCCGGACGCGTCAAAGAAAGACATCGCCCGTGCGGCGTTCTTTTCGATTATCGCTAACGCCGACCAGGACCACGGAAAGGGTGCTCTTGGACGAACCTACGAATGGACTCGACCCGGAGTTGGTTGGCGAGGCTGTCGAAGTCATGAAGGAGTTAGCGGTTGGTGGAATGACGATGGTGGTTGTGACACAGCAGTGCGATAGAAATCGCGCAAAAGCGATAATTGCAGCAGTGGCAAAATTTCTTATTCTACAGCGCTCTTGCGGACCTCAGTGAAATGGCGCTGCAACCGTGTGGTAAGCTGGATTACAAACTGGTGAGATGGCCTTCGAAGACGACAAGAAGCCTTGATACACCTCCCGATCGCACATCCCCGCAGAGCCATGAGAAGTACATTGCCGGTCGCACGCTGATCAGTGGCGATGGTCCAGCGTGGACAGACATGTTCGTGCAGGTCTTCTCTCGTCTCACGATACAAGAGCCGTTCCTGGTTCCGGCGGTTGCTGAACCGCTGATCGTGTGGGTGATGTCAGGGGAAGCGCTGGTCGAGGAGCGCGATCTGGGAGGCGAATGGATTGCCAACCGGGTAGCCGTCGGGGATTTCTTCCTCACGCGCTCCGCGACGCCATATGAACTGCGCTGGGTTGCCAACGGCGACGAACCGTTTCAGGTCATGCATCTCTACCTCTCGGTTCCATTGTTTGAACGAGTGGCGGAGGAGGTTTCAGGCAAAGCTACGCTGGGCCTGCGTGACATCTCCGGCGGCCGGGACGAGCAAGTATCTCACCTGCTGGCGCTCATTCACCGCGAGTTGACTGCGGAAGGGGCGGGCAGCGCACTTTTCATCCAGGGATTGGCGCAAAGTCTGGCTGTTCATTTGGTCCGGCACTACACGTCATGGGAAAACAGAGGGCGCCGGCAAAACGCTCTTCCAGGTGCGAAACTGCGCAGGGCAATTGCGTTCATGGAGGCGCACCTGCAGGAGCCGTTTGATCTGGCCCAGGTGGCGCGAGGCGTTGGTATGAGCAAGTTCCACTTCAGCCGCTTGTTCAAGAAGGCGACGGGACTTTCGCCATCTCATCAGTTCATCCGCCTGCGCGTCGCCAGAGCGCAGAGATTGCTACAGGAGACCGATACCAGCATCATCGGGGTTGCAATGGCCGTCGGCTACTCCAGCCCCAGTCACTTCGCCCAGATCTTCCGCCGCGAAACGGGGGTATCGCCCCGGGCCTATCGCCGTGACTGAGACTTTCCCCGACCACAATAGAGCAAAATCCCGACAGTTCGCGCAGGTTGCCGTGAGAAGGCGCCGACCACTCCAACTAAGTTCGTCCTTGTTCCAACGACCCCGCACGGGCCCAACAAGGAGTTGAACAATGACGAACATTTCTGGAAAAGTCGCACTGGTCACCGGTGCATCGAGCGGCATCGGCGCCGCCACTGCCCTGAAGCTTGCCAAGGCCGGCGCCAGGGTCGGTATCGCAGCACGGCGCACCGACAAGCTCGAAGCTCTCAAGAGCGAAATCGCCTCGAAGGGCGGTGAGGCCCTGGTGATCGCGATGGATGTGGTTGATGTTGCCGCAGTCGAGGCTGGCGTGAAGAAGCTGGCCGACGCCTATGGCTCCATCGACATTCTCGTCAACAATGCAGGGTTGATGCCGCTTTCCGACCTCGATCAACTCAAGACCAACGAATGGCACCGCATGGTCGATGTCAATGTGAAGGGCCTGCTGAACGTCACGGCCGCCGTGCTGCCCCGGATGGTCAAGCAGCATTCCGGCCATATCTTCAACATGTCCTCGATCGCTGGTCGCAAGGTCTTCAAGGGCCTGGCGGTCTATTGTGCGACAAAGCATGCCGTTGCCGCCTTGTCCGACGGCCTTCGCATGGAAGTCGGCCAGAAGCACAACATCCGGGTCACCTGCATCCAGCCAGGCGCCGTCGCCACCGAGCTTTACGACCACATTACCGACGCCGGCTACCGGCAGCAGATGGACGATCTCGGCAAGCAGATGACGTTCCTGCAGGGCTCGGACATCGGCGACACCATCGTTTTTGCCGCGCAGGCCCCCGCTCACGTGAATGTTGCGGAGCTTTTCGTTCTGCCGGTTGAACAAGGTTGGTAATTGAAATCAGAAAATCTTTCTGCCTCTCCGCCCGCACACGGAGAGGCATCCTCGAAAAGGAGCTTACGATGAAAGAGATACCTGCTTCTCAGGCCTATCACCTACTCGAACCGGGTCCGATCGTTCTGGTAACGACGAGCTATAAGGGCAAGCCGAATGTGATGACCATGGGTTTCCACATGATGATCCAGCATGCGCCACCGCTGATCGGCTGCGTCGTCGGGCCCTGGGACTACAGCCAGCGGGCGTTGAAAGAAACCGGTGAATGCGTCATCGCCATTCCAACAATCGATCTGGCCGAGACTGTCGTCGACATCGGCAATTGCTCTGGCGATTCCGTAGACAAGTTTCAGCGTTTTGGGCTGAAGACGCGCCCGGCAAAGGAGGTGAAGCCCCCGTTGGTCGCTGAGTGCCTAGCCAACATCGAATGCCGGGTCGCCAACGCGAGCCTTGTCGATACCCACAACCTGTTCATCCTCGAGGCGAAACGGATCTGGATTGACGAAGCCCGGACAGAACGCCGGATGCTACATCACCGCGGTGACGGCAGTTTCATGGTCGACGGCGGCCTGCTTGATCTAAGCGACCGCATGACGAAGTGGCGGCAATTGCCATAAGCCGTCGCTACGCCTTGCAGCCAACCAAATACGCTGATCATCGACTGCAAAGGATTTGCTCAGATGAATAGCCCATATAAGTCAACCTCCGCACCCGACAGAATGCATGCTTATGTCGGTCTATGGATCACCGCAGACGGCCAAATTCGCCACAACCTGCTCCAGAACGGTCGCTATGACGAAGCGCGCGGCTGTCGAGAAAGTGCTTACCAGGGCCGTTACGAGGTCCGTGGCAACCACATCGATTATTGGGATGACACCGGCTTCACAGCCGATGGTGAGTTCAGAGATGGAGTCCTCTACCATGCTGGCATGGTGCTCTATCGAGATCGTAAAATTCCGCGTTAGCGGCGATCCTCGGGCGCGGAGCATCGGCCAGATCGCCTTGCCGCGAAGGAAGAGTAGGACGCAGTTCGTTTTGCTGGCAGATTGGTGCCATAGCAACGGTGGAACGCCTCAGTTTCCTCGGCTCGCCGTTCCGACAGGAGTATGCGTCAGTAGGGATTGACGGGGCAGTCAAGCGGTCTCCGCTCAAAACTCGAAGCCGCCGATGGTCATGCCTCCGTCGACAACCAGCATTTGCCCGAACACATAGCTTGATGCGTCTGAGCAGAGCCAAACGGCGGCCTGCGCAATTTCACTCGGCTTAGCGCCTCGTTTGGCGGGAATGGCGTTCGTCGTCTGTGCCGCAAAAGACGGATTTTGGGCGCTTGCCGTTACGACCATTGGGGTCTCGGTCCACCCCGGCGCCAAGGCGTTCACTCGAATCCCGTGTGCGGCGTTCTCCATCGCCGCGACCCGCGTCAGCCCATGAACGCCATGTTTCGACGCCGCATAGGCACACATCCCGCCTGGGCCAGTCAGTGCCGCTACGGAGGCCGTGTTGCAGATCACACCACCGCCGCCGCGCTTCAGAAGCGGAAGCTCATGCTTCATGCAGAGAAAGACGCTGCGCAGGTTGGTGCGCAAAACTCTGTCGAAATCATCCGTCGGATAGTCTTCGATCCGATGCGCGCCGCCTGTGATCCCGGCGTTGTTGAAGGCGGCGTCCAACCGACCCGCCTCAGTGGCGATGCGCGAGAGAAATACCGCGACGTCCTCCTCCGACGAGACGTCGACCCGAGCGACCTGCGCTTTACCGCCCGCCTTTTCGACGAGAGCCTGGGTTTCCGCGAGGCCCTGCTCATTGACGTCCCCGCCGCAGACAAGGGCGCCGCGAGCGGCGAACGCCAAGGCAGCCTCCCGACCTATCCCCGACCCGGCCCCAGTGACCAAAACCACCTTGCCATCGAAATCATTCAACATGACGTGCTCCTGCCGGAAGCTTCACTCTCGCGGCAGCGGCTTTCACCGTTGCTGCCAATGGCGTTATTCGGTGCGCGGCCAGATTAGGCCAGCTTGATCAGGTCCTGAGCCACGAGGGTGCCGCCAAACTGCTGCAGATGGCTGGCCTGCCGCAGGGTGCCGAGGTCAAGCGCCGCATAGCCGAGTCGCTCGATGAGAGCGGCAACTTGGGACCTGGCGCTGCCGTCATCGCCAGACAGCGCCACAACGCGTCGTCCGCCCGCCTGTGCTGGCGGCGCTTCCAGTTTTGCGGCCGGGACCGTATTGAAGGCCTTTACCACCCGGGCGCCAGGAAACGCCTCCGCGACGATCTCGGTTGAGAGCCGGCCGCCCAGGTCGGCAGGCTTGAACGACGGAAAGTCGATCGCGTTGCTCGCGTCGATCACCAGGCGGTTATCCCAATTTGCACCCGCGGCATCCGCGTCCTCGACGAACGGCCGAATGGCACCAAAGGGAATCGCCAGGATCACCACGTCCGCATGGGCCGCGTCACCGGTGGTGGCGGGCCTGATGTTGAGACCAAGCGCGCGGACCATGTCTGTGAGCGACGACGGTCCTCGACTATTGGCGACCATTACATCGATGCCCTGGCGCGCGAACTGCGTTGCGATGGCATGGCCGATGGCACCAGATCCGATTATCGCATAAGTCATTTTGCTCGCTCCCTCAAACGTCGGTGGAGTGGTCGGTTGCGTAGGCTAGCGCTGCTGACCTAGGGTACGAAAGTTGTAAAATTTCGAGTCTTCTATTCGAGGAAATCGTTATGTCTGATCCCGGCACGCCAACGTTCGATCAGTTGCGAGTGTTTCTGACAGTGATCGATGTTGGAAGTTTCGCGGGCGCGGCCCGCCAGCTCAACCGAGCCACATCGGTTATCAGCTACACGATCACCAATTTGGAAGCCCAGCTTGGCGTTACGCTCTTCGAAAGAGATTCCACCCGCCGGCCCCGACTCACCGACGACGGGAAAGCGCTGCTTTCAGAAGCGCGCAATGTTGCCCTGGGCTTCAATCGATTGCGCGCAAAGGCCAAGGGTCTTCATCAAGGCCTCGAACCGGAAGTTCACGTCGCCCTTGACGTGATGCTGCCGGCGTCGCGAATTGTTGCCGCGCTCAAGAGCTTCCGGGAGGAATTTCCCACCGTACCGCTCAAGTTGAGGGCGGAAGCCTTGGGTGCCGTGACGGAGCTCGTCCTTGATCGCACATCGATGATTGGTGTCCGCGGACCGCCCGACGTGGAAATCGACGGGCTGGAGCGGATCGGCGTCGGAAGTGTCAATTTGGTTCCTGTCGCCTCACCCGACCACCCCCTGGTGTCCCAGGCAAATGGGCTCGGCGCGGGGCGACATCATGTTCAGTTGGTCCTTACCGATCGGACGTCGCGCACCGCCGGTGAGGACCTGGGCGTCATGGGCACCCACACCTGGCGCATCGCCGACCTGGCCACGAAGCACATGCTGCTTCGGGAAGGTATTGGCTGGGGGACGATGCCGGAACCCATGGTCCGCGAAGACCTCGCATGCGGCAAGCTCGTTTTGCTGGACCTGCCGGACTTCAAAGGCGGTCACTATCGCTTCTTTGCGATCCACCGGACGGACATGCCTCCAGGCCCGGCTGGCTCTTTCCTGATCAACCAGTTCGAGTGGCAATCCCATGGTATGAACGGTGGCAGCTTGCATGCCTTAGCATCGGCAGATGCAGGCGCGCCCATCGTTGTCGATGCCCCCGGACATCGCGTGGCACAAATCGAAGGCCCGCTCGTTCACGGGCGGCAGACGTCAAATTGAGCAATGAAACGAGCTAGGCGCCGGCCACTCCAGCGGTCTTAGGGAAGCATCGCCCTGCCGTGGCTATCCAAGAGTCCCCGCTCTTCATCGGTCCGCCAAGCGATCGGCCTTTTCCGGCCTTGCGCGACCGCTCCTCTCATGCAGTGCAAGCCAACGGTAGGTCCGACGGTTCGGACCCCTCGTGATCGCTTGTCGATCGCATCGAACGTCACGCGCGACCGTATCTGGCTGTTCGCCTCAGACGATTACGGTCAAATCTGAGCCCGTACTAGCCAGATATTCGATCACTTTATTTGAAGATCGAACCATCATGCAGATGGGCGCAGGCCGTCTGCGACAACAACAAAAGGAAATTACATGGCCGCTGCAGTATTCCCCAAGGTTGGTCTCGAGGCGATGTTGACACCCGAAAATTGCGTCCTTGTGCTTATCGATCATCAGGCGTTCCAGGTTGCGGGTGTCCGAAACATCGACCCTCAAATCATGATCAACAACACGGTGGCCCTCGCGAAGGTGGCCAAGGCCTTCAATGTCCCGACACTTCTGACAACTGTGATCAAGGATCGGGGTGGTGAGCTTCTCAAGGCGATCCAGGACGTGTTTCCCGATCAGGTGCCGATCGACCGGACCACTATCAACACATGGGAAGACAAGGCCTGCGTCGACTGGGTGAAGAAGACCGGCCGGAAGAAAGTCGTCATCGCGGGCCTGTGGACCGAAATATGCCTCGCTTTTCCCGTGATCCAGGCGCTTGGCGAAGGCTGGGAAGTCTATTTTGTGACCGACGCTTCCGGCGGCGTCAGCACTGAAGCGCATGACCGCGGCGTTCAACGGATGATCCAGGCCGGCGGCGTGCCGCTGACCTGGATAGTGTTCGCATCGGAACTCCAGCGCGATTGGGCGCGGGAATCGACCGTTCCCGCGTTAGCGCAGGTGCTCCTGGATCACGGTGGAGCGACCGGCACCAGTTTGGCGTGGGAGTGGCAATTGCTCGGCTCGCACGGCGGAGCCTGATGGCACGGCGACGCCAGCTGTTAAGCTGCCGCGGGCTTCGCCTTCTGGACCTCAAGGATTTCGATCGGACGTAACCCGGCGGGGTTCGCATTCCTGAAGACTTATCCCTGGAGCCTTGGCGATGACCACGATGCGCGCCGTTCGTTTCTCGGCCTATGGTCCGCCCTCGGTCCTGAGCGTCGAGGACATTGCCAGGCCTGTCCCGCAAACTGGCGAGGCGCTGGTGAAAGTGGATGCTTCCGCGATCAACCCCAGCGACGTGAAGTTTGTCTCCGGCGTGTCCAGTCCGACGCTGCCGCGCACGCCTGGCCGGGACTACGCGGGGACGATCGTCGCAGCTTCGGGCCCTTGGGCGGGCAAGTCGGTATGGGGCAACGGCGCGGGCTTCGGTATCGGCCGCGACGGCTCCCACGCCCAGTTCGTCGCCGTGCCGGAAGATTGGCTTTCGGAGATGCCGGCGAACCTCTCGATGGAACAGGCCGCCACCGTCGGCGTCCCCTTTGTCACGGCGTGGTCCGCGCTTGTCGTGGCAGGTGATATCCGGGCCGGCGAAACGGTGCTCATCACCGGTGCGTCCGGCGCCGTCGGCCGCGCGGCGATCCAGATTGCGCACTGGAAGAAGGCTCGTGTGATCGGTGCCGACATCAACATGAGCCATGATTCTGAAGCGGATGTTTTCATCAACACAAAGACCAAAGACCTGCCCGCGATGGTGGCGGCGCTGACCGACAACAAAGGTGTGAACCTTGTGCTGGACGCCGTCGGCGGGCCGGTCTTCGAGCCAGCGATGAAGTCGATGGGGCTGGACGGCCGCCAGGTGGCGATCACAAGCGTCGGCTCGCGCCGCGTCGAATTCGATCTGATGGATTTCTATCACAACCGGCAACGTTTAATCGGCGTTGATACCGCCAAGCTCACAGGCGCCGAAATTGCGGCGATCCTGAACGCGCTTCGCCCGGGTTTCGAGAGCGGCGCGTTGCGACCGTCGCCGGTCAATACCTGGCCACTCGATGATGCGGTGCAGGCTTATGAGGCGGTCGCCGCCGGCGATGCCTCGGCAAAACATGTCCTAAATCCACAAAGCGCTTAGCCGCCTCACCGTTACAAGAAGGATCCGACGATGTCCGACTCCGAAGCCAACAAAGCCATCGTGCGTCGCTATTTCGAGATGTTCAATTCCGGCAGCCTCGGTCAACTCGCCGAGATTGTGTCGGAGGACTATGGCGACAAGCTCGAAGGGCAAACGTCAGGCATCGAAGTCATCAGGAGCTACCTCCAGGGGCTGAAGGTCAGTTTCCCCGACTTCACATGGACCATTGAGCAGATCATCGGCGAAGGCGATCGGGTGGCGGTGATGAACCGCGTCAGCGGCACTCAGGTGAATGATTTCGGGGATATCAAGGCGACCGGGAATCGGGTCGATTTCGCCGCCTTCCAGTTCTACCGAATCGCCGATGGCAAACTCGCGGAGCACTGGGAAGTCGCTGACTTCGCCAGATTCCAGCAGCAACTCACCGCCAAGCCGGCCGCGTCGGCCTTCAAGTCCTTCCAAAACACCCTGAAGGACTGATCTCCAAACGGCGCGCAGATACGCCGATGATTCCGTGGTCGGCAGTGCCGGTGAGTACACGGTTCGTTGTCTTCTTGGGGTACGTCAAAGGCGCGCTCAGCCGCCGTCTCGACGGTCGCGGTGATCGCGCGGGATTGCTGACCACCGCGCGAAGGGCGGCTTGCTAGCAGACGATGCCTCAAGCGGACGGTCCGCTACCAGGCCCCCAGTCTGCCGGTCAGGAATCCGCCTTATTCCGGTCGTTGGACCTGCCCTATGTGTGTCCCGGAAGCAGCCGGTCCGTTGACCCGATCCGCAAAGGCCACTGCCAGGCTAGAGCGCTAAAATAGGTTCTGGTAATCCAGCAATGTCAACAGGCCGCATGAAGACTGCGCCGCCGACATCGCTTGCCTTTGTCAGCTCCGTCGTGCTGCTGCCCCAACCGGTAGTGACGCATAAGGCCTTGAGCTCTGGTCCCGCGAAACATAGGCTCGTGACGAAAGCGGCTGGCAAATAGAGTGACCGACGGAGTGTCCCCTTAGGGTCGATGCATACGACCTTGCTGCCGCCAAAAAGTGCACACCACACATTGCCTGCACTATCAACCGCAAGGCCGTCCGGCATTCCATCGATGTTGGCAAAAGCGAAGAACACCCGGCGGCCTGATATCGATCCGGCATCGTCAAGATCGTAGGAGAAGATACGACGACCGACTGTGTCGCTGAAATAAAGCTTGCGATTGTCCGGCGAGAAAGTTGGGCCATTGCAGATGACGAAGCCTTTGTCGCCGACTGCCCAACCAGAGCCAGGGACCATGCGATAGAAGAGAGCGTTTGGAACTCTTTCAGACACATCGTAGGTCCCCACCCAATAGCGCCCGGCGCGGTCAACCTTCCCGTCGTTGTAAACAAGGTTCATTTTTCCTTGCTTGGGATCCGCAAAAAATCGCGTTTTCCCAGTACGTGTGTCGAGGAGATGGAGTGCATGATCTACAGCGAGAAGCAGGCCCTTGTCTGTTAGGACGAGCGACCCGATGGTCAGTCACTCTATCTGTGTCTTCTTGCCGTGCTGATATGCATGCTTGTCGGTGGACTTCTGGGTGTCGCAGCAGCCAAGAGCGATCGCTTTTCAGCTGTTTTGAAGCCTGTATGTGATGCTCTTCAGACCATGCCTCAGTTTATATTTCTCATCCCCGCCCTGATGTTTTTTCAGGTGGGCGAGCTCACCGGCCTGATTGCCACTGCGTTGTATGCGATCGTCCCGCCCATTCGCTATGTGGAATACGGGATAAGAAGCGTGCCAGCCGATCTGGTTGAGACATCGCGGCAGATCGGGTGCACCGCATGGCAGCGTTTGCTCCATGTTGAGCTGCCTGTCGCCAAGCCAGTCGTTGTACTTGGGGTAAACCAGACGATCATGGCCGCCTTGTCGATGCTTCCGGTGGCGGCTCTGGTCGGTACGAAGGACCTCGGACAGCAGGTCTATATCGCACTGAGCAAAGCCGATGCAGGCCAAGGCCTAGTCGCAGGCCTCTCGATCGCATTGGTCGCCATGATTTCGGATCGTATCATGCGGGCGACTGTCTCAAACGCGGACGGCGTGTTGGATTAAATTGCGACGCCGGAATCAACTGCTTCTACCGGTCGGCACTATGCACTGTTGCAGGAGTATCCGCTGGTGTGACGTTGGCATTGACCAACGGTTGAGTTGCGGCAAGAACGTCAGATCTCGCCACGAAAGACAATCGCCTGTCTCCCTTCAGCTTTTCCGTTTTTCAACCGGTCCAGTGCGCTCGTCGCCTCGGCGAGCGTGACGCGCTGCACCTGTGCCTCGAACGGCTGCGTCTGGTGCAGTTGAATGAGTTCATGCATTTGCGCGCGCGTGCCGACGCTGGTACCTGTTATCCACACGCCAGTCGCGGTGAGCCACTCTTGGCTGAGTGGCACCGGTTGCGAGACCATCGCAGCTGCGATGATCCTGCCACGCGGACGGATTGCTGCGATCATAGCGTCCCAGGTTGCTGGCGTGGGCGCAAAATTGATGCAGACGTGGGCGCGCAGGTTCACCGGCCACTTGCCAGCCAGAGCGGGCGAGGCAAGCAAGATGTGTTCGGCGCCAAGGGAGGATGCAAGGCGGAGCTTGGCCTCATCGGTATCGACGGCGACGACAGTTGCACCCAGCCGCCGGGCGATCTGGACCGCATAGAGGCCCAGGCCGCCGCAGCCGAATATCGCGCAGGTGTCTCCGGCAACAACTCCCCCGCGCTTCACGGCGCCAAAGGCGGTCAGGCCTGCGCACATCAATGGCGCCAGCGCTGCGGCATCGCCGTCTCCGGGCATTCGCGCGGCAAAACGCGCATCGGCAACGACATATTCGGCGAAAGTGCCCGCAACATCGAAGCCATGCGCCCGCTGGTGTTGGCAGAACGACTCCATGTCCGAACGGCATTCATCGCAGCCGCCGCATGTATCGTGAAGCCAGGCGATACCGGCGCGCTCGCCAAGGCGCCAATCCGCGACCCCGGCGCCTATCTGCGCCACCTTGCCAATGCCCTCATGGCCGAGAATTGCGGTCTGTTGCCCTGACGCCGGCCGCAGATGTCCTTGCCACACATGCACATCGGTATGGCATATGCCGCTCGCCTCCAGACGAACCAATATCTCTCCCGGACCCGGTTCCGGCCGCGGCACACTCATGATGCGCAACGGCTGGCCAGCGCCTTCCAGCACGGCTGCAAGCATGTTGTGGCCCATCTACAGACCCAAGGCGCTTTTCACGGCCGGCAAGCCCGGTTGGCCGTCAAAGGTCGAGACGCCGTCCAGCCATTTCGCCAGTTTGTCTGGGTTGCGCTTGACCATTCCGAGGGCGGCTTCGTCCGCGGATTTTCCCTCCCCCAGGATCATCCGCATGCCATAGTTTTCATAAGTGAGATCGAATGCCAGATTGGCGAACAGCTTGGCTGCGTTGGGACATTCCGCCGAAAAGCCCTTCCGGGCGATGGTGCGGACAGTGGCGCCGCCGAAATTCGGCCCGAACTCGACGTCCCCGCCCGACAGGTAGGTTATCTTGTAGTCAAGATTCATCGGATGCGGTTCCCAGCCGAGGAAGACGACCCAGCTCTTGTCTGCCACGGAGTTTGCGACCTGCGTCAGCATCGCTGCTTCGCTAGACTCGATAATCTGCCATTCGCCCAGTCCGTGTCGGTTGGCTGCCACCATGTCGAGCAGCGGCTTGTTCGAGCCCGCCTCGATGCCATAGATCTTGGCGCCGAACTTGTCGGCGTGGGCAGCGAGGTCGTCGAAGCTTTTGACGCCCTGGTCCGCAACATATTGCGGAACGGCGAGCGTGTATTTGGCGCCCTCCAGGTTCACGCCCAACACTTCGACCGATCCCTCATCGAAATAGGACTTGTATTCCTCGTCTTGGACCGGTCGCCAGTTGCCCAGAAAGACATCCATGTCGTTCTCCTTCAGCGCCGAATAGGCAACGCCAAGGCCGAGCAGGGTCTGCGAGGCGTCATACCCCAGTGAGTTGAGGATCACCTGCGCAGTGGTGTTGGTCAGGGCGATGTCGGTCCAGCCAAGATCCGCCATGCGGACCTTCTGGCACTGAGCCGCGTCGGCGGCCAGGGCAGGCGAGGCGATGAGTCCTGAAAGCAAAGCGAAAACGAATGTGGTGCGCATTGAGGTTCCTCATTTTCTTGGTCAGACGGACTGGCCGTGGACCGTATGATACTCGCGCTATATGTCAATACAGAATCCTGTACATGCATACAAAAATCTTTTCTGCTAGAAAAAGTAATGACGACTCAGAGCAAGCGAACGAAAATCGAGGACATCCGGCGTGTCGAACTGGTCGCTGCCGCGCACCGTGTGTTCCTCGAGCATGGGCTGCAAGGCATGACTTCGGCCCGCATATGCCGCGAAGCCGGCATGTCGCCGGGCATCCTGGCTTATTATTTCAAAGGCAAGGACGAGGTTCTCTTCGGGATGGTGCGGCACAACAACCGGATCCTGATGGAGGACATCGTCGCGAAATTGAGGGCAGCGAAGACACCCTGGCAGCGGTTCATCGCCGTGGTCGAGGGAAACTTCCCCGAGAATGCATTCGAACCGAACGTGGCGAAGGCTTGGCTGTCCGTCTGCGCGGCGGCTGCCAGCAGTTCTCAATTCGCGCTTTTGCAGGCGATCTTTTATCGGCGCCTGAAGTCAAACCTGAGTTCGGCGTTCGCGGGTGTGCTTGATCCCCCGAGCCTGCGCGCAGCTTCCTTGGCGGTCGGTGCGCTGATTGATGGCATGTGGCTCCGCAAGGCTGCGGGTGACGACGTTTCCCGCGATGAGGCCATCGAGATAATCGTGGCGCATATTAAAGGCACTTTGACCGGCGAGGCGCTGGAATGCCTCACCAGTGCCGAAGGTTGAACGAGTTTCGGTCAAGGTCGTCCAAGCGGGGATATCTTCGGCGCGAAAATCGTGCGTAGCCACTTCACCTTCTTTCAACCGGGCGGCAATGGCCAGTCGACGGCATCTGCACTGGCGCGGATCTACGGCATGATGGCGGCTGTGCGACCTGGGAGGGCAAGCCTCTAGTCGGCCGCGCGGCGATCGAGGAAGCAGCGCGGCCTCGGTTTCGTGGCATGGATGACAGCTTCGCGGCCCTGGCCGCCTTCGCCGCGGGCTATCAGATCGAGGATCGTGTCCATGCTGGCCGCGCTTCGTCGCAAACGTTCAGGCACACCGGCTAGGGGCGCCATCGGCTTTGCCGACCCGGCCATGTCGGCTGCCAGATCAAATCCGGAGAAGAGCGGCTTTTTGACATCGGCGCCACGGTGCACAGCTCAATCATTTCGCTGGCGAAACCGGACTGGGCCGTTGCCTTTGACGGCGACAAGCCGGAAGCGCAAGCGAGCAGAGCTAAAACACTGACTATTTCGCCAAGGATTACGAGATAATCTTTGCGCCGCACTTCGCGTTTCCAGGCATCGGGTCCATCGAGAAAGATGGCGAGCACTTCAAATGGGTGCCCAGCGACAAGCCCAAGTAGGCATGCCATCAGAACGACATAGCCATAGTCCTTGGCACTTCGCCACCGGCCGTCATCGAAAGTTTCGTGGCACCTTTTCTGGCTGTTAATCCAGGAGATGATGTCATCACGAAGCGGTGACGAGTGTAACGAACACTGGGCGCGCTGCGAAGGCTGGGTATGAGCGGCAAACGTTTGCGGCTCGCCTCGCTCGAAGTTTCGATGCGAGTTGGATTCAACTCAGCTGTCCTCCCAAGGAACCCACAATCATGATCAACAGGCGTACTTTCTCGACCGCTCTCGCCGCTGGAATGGCAACAACTCTGCTGGCCGGCGCCGACAAGGCCCGAGCGCAGACAGGCTCCAAAATTCCCAATGTCGTCCTGGTCCATGGCGCGTATGCCGATGGCTCGTGCTGGTCGGAGGTAATTGGCATTCTTCAGAAGGCCGGCCTCAACGCAACCGCCGTCCAACATCCGCTGACCACTCTGGAGGTCGGTGTCGAGGCAACGCGGCGCGCGATCGCGCTTCAGGACGGACCAACCGTGCTTGTCGCACACTCTTTTGCCGGCATGATCGTCACCGAGGCAGGGGTGGATCCGAAGATCGCTTCACTCGTCTACGTCGCGGCGCGCGCACCCGACGCCGGCGAAGACTATACCGCACTCGCTAAGACTTTTGCGGCGCCGCCGGCCTCTGCCGGCCTCGTCTGGTCCGGAGGCTATGGCAAGCTCAACGAGGAGGCTTTCCTGCGGGATTTCGCCGGCGGTATTCCTCGTGAGAAAGCGCGCATCCTTTATGCCGCCCAGGCACCGATTTCAGACAAGCTTTTCACCGGCAAGACGACGCAGGCGGCCTGGCGCTCGAAGCCGAGCTGGTACGCCGTCTCGACCGAGGATCGCACGATCAATCCGGATCTCGAGCGCTTCATGGCCAAGCGCATGAACGCAAAGACCATCGAAGTGAAGGCAAGCCACTTGTCGCTGATTTCTCATCCGCATGAGATTGCTCAACTCATCCTGGAAGCCGCGGGACGGCAGAGCGCCTGACGGTCTTCAGATAAAGGGCTGCGCGCAAGCCGCCGCCTCCGCGGTGCGTCCTGGTCAGTCAAGCGAACTGGCGGGACCTGCTCGCCAAGGCCGAGACGTCGCTGAGCATCGCTCACGATTCATCACGTCCCCGCGATTGGCCGGTTCAAACAGCAGAAAGACCGACAGCCAGTCGTTTGTTGCCAGAGAAGCCACAAAAATGAAGCCAATGATGTTTCAACGCGACGATGGTATCGCAGCGCCACAATGGATTTCGAGGCGTGGAGAGATACGCTCAGAACGATGTGTGGGCGGTACAATCCGGAAGGCACCGGGCCCTACCCCTTTGCCGGTTGGGTGTCCCCCGTCAATGTCAGTGGGTTCATGGCGCTGAACATGGGCTGCAACGCCGAGCGAATCGAGCGGACCTATCGGGATGCTCGTCTGGACAGCGTAGACCACTACTTCGCCGTCTTTCAGGCCGCTGGCCGCTCTGCGATGAGCCACAACGAACAAGCCGTCGAACTTGCCCCGGGCGATGTCGCATTCGTGGATTCGGCTCGGCCGGCGACCTACTTCGCCAACAATGGCAGCGAGGCCTGGAACACCGTCACGCTCAATTTGCCACGCCAGTCGCTTGTATCCCATCTTGGATTCGAGCCACAGGGCGGAATGTGCATTCGACGACAACTGGCGTGCCGCCGAGCAGCTTCACCATTTCGGGATAGGAGACGAAATAGGGCGCCGGCAGGATCGCCTCGTCACCGGTCTCCAGCGTCGCCATCAGCGCGTTGAAGATGATCTGCTTGGCGCCATTGGCGACGACGATGTCATCAGCCGTGTAGTCCAGCCCGTTCTCGCGCCGCAATTTTTGCGCCACCGCTTCACGAACCTCGGGGCGTGCCGGCAGCACCCGTATAGAGCGTCTGTCCCGCCTTGGCCGCGACATGGGCGGCATTGATGATGTGGCCAGGCGTCGGGAAATCCGGTTCGCCCAGGCCGAGATCGATCACGTCGACGCCCTTGGCGCGCAACGCCTTGGCGGCTTGCGAGGCAGCCATCGAGGCGGAGGGCTTCACCGCCGACAGGCGCGAGGCAATGTAGCTCATTTGTCGTTCTCCGAAATGTATCCCTTGGAGCGGTCGTTGGCGCGTGCGTCGGCGCCGCGCCTGGACGGATCGCCATAGCCGCCGCCGCCCGGCAATTCGAGGATCAAGCGGCGAGCTGCCTAGTTCGTCTTCAACTGGCCAACCCGGCCCTCAGCGATCCAGCGCGCGGCGAGCACCAATGCGCCCATGCTGAAATCCTTGCCATGCTTGGCCACCATCTCTTCCGACAGTTTGGCGAGTTGTTCGAAGAACGCGTCCTTGCTCTCTTCCTCGGTGGTGATTTCGGTCTGCACTCTATCCTCCTGTTTCACGCGGACTGCGCCCGCTATTTGAACATCTGCGCCGGGAAGGTGATGATCGCCACGGTGCCGTCGACCATGCCCGCCGCCAGATGCCGGCCGTCGCCGGACCAGGCCAGCGCCGTTATCCCGCTGCCCAGCGGCCTGACGAGAAGCTCGTCGCGTCCGCCGATCTGGGCGACGGTGATCCGACCGTTGGCGTAACCGGCCGCGACAAGTTTCTTCTGGGGGTGCGCCGCCACCGTCTCGACCAGAACGAGACCGGCGCGACCGGTTTCCAATGCTCCGGCCGTTCCGCCGTCAAGTGGCGGCGCGGTCATCGACCAGCCGGCGATCCGGAACGCGCCCGACGCAAACAGCGCATTCGCAGGCGGGCTCCAACACACCGTGCGTACCGGCGAGGGAAATCCCGCGACGGTATCGGTCAGACCATCGGCAAGGCCGATCAGCGCAAAACCCCCTGCCTCCAACCCGCAAGCCAGCCATGTGCCGTCGCCGCTCCAGCGAATAGATGTCGGGCGCGCCGGAAAGGAAAAGTCCCGTATCAGGTTAGCAGGCCCTTCGATCGCCCAGATCGACAGCCCATTGCTTGAGCCGCAGGCTAGGCGGCGTCCGTCCGGCGAGAAGGCCAGTGCACCCGTCAACGATGTCGCAGCGTGTCCCAGTCTCGCCACATCGCCGCGGTTGCGCGACAGGAAGACATCGTGGCCGTCACTGACCGCCATCACGGTCGTCCGGGCACTATGATCGATGGCGACGAGGGGCCCTTCGATCTTGATAAGCGTTTCCGCAACGTCGCCGTCAGCTGTCAGATGCACTGCTTCGCCGGCCGCCGTTCCGATAAGGAAGCCTGAATGCAGGTAGGCGGCGAGGGGGGCATCGCCGTCGCCAAATGCCGCGGAAGCGATCAACGGCACCGGCGGCTTCTCGCGCGGGCGGATCGTCGTCTGGCCGAGGTCGCCGCTCACCCGGATCCGCGATTCCGGTGGTTCCTGGTCGGCGAGCGCGGCAATTGCGACGGTTCCATCCACGGATGTGAAAGCAACGGTCGAACCATCGGCGCTGAAGCAGAGGTCGGCGATCGCCGACGGGCGTCGCCAGCTGCGTGCCAGCAGGTCGAACAGGGTCAGGTTTTGCATCGTTTGCTGGTTCATTGTGCCTCTCCCGTCAGTCCTCGTTCACCGTCGCCGCAAGCTCGCGATCGACATCCGCGACCTCGCCTTCGGCAGCGGCGATATGGTCCTCGCACGCCGCGCGCGCGTTCACGATCGCCTCAGCGCTCTCCTCCGCCTCATGCAAATCCTGCACCAGTTGCGGGCTGGTGCCGCTCTTGCCGATCTCGAGTTCCACGCGCAGCACCTCCATCTCGAGGCCGGCGAGCTTCTGATTGAGCCGCAATGCCTCGGCGGTGAGTGCCGAGACATTGCCGACAAGTGCCAGCCGGCGGTCGAGCAGCACCTCACGCGTAGCGGCTTTCACTGAAGTCGCCATCATTTTTCCTCCTGGGCTGTCGGCCCGGTCGGGTTTTCGAAGGCCGAGAGCAGCTTGGGCAGCGTGTGGGCCTGCGACTGGAATTGCTTCTCGGCCGTTTCGATGTGGCTCTTGAGCTGATCCCAGATATCGACGCGGATCATCGATGTGGTGTCGCCGGTGAGGCGCTCGATCTCGTCGACGTGGAACTGGCGCGTCAGCGAAACGCCGGAAAACACGAAGTCGCGCAGCAGGATTGCATGGTTCTCGATGAACAGATGGATCATCGGATGGGTTTGCGTTGTGACGCCGCCGGCGGCGAGCTCGGCGCGGATGAAGTCCTGGAAATGGCTCTGCAGCCGGTACTGGCTTTCGCCCATGAACCGCATGACGAAAACCAGGTCGCGCGGCATCAGCCTGACCAGGTCGCCGGTCACCCCATCGGCCTGGTTGGACATTGGCTGGGCCGGACCCCGGTTGTCTTTATCGTTCGGCATCATCTTCTCCGGAATTGAACCGTCTAAGGCTTGCCTCATAGATATTAGAGAAGAAAGAGAAAATGAATAGATGTCGACAGAGTTGATTATATTGCGTAAGCGAACCATTTATATTGCACTGCAAAAATGCTTAAATGTTACAGTCGTAATATACATTTGTAAATTAACGTTACAGTTGCGCCAGCGTTTATGGGCGGAATGCCCGAGGTTTCGCTTTGAACGGTGGTCAGAGGCTCCGTTTTTCAAACTGGCACGGCGATTGCTTTACCTATTTGCATAAGAAGCCCATCGCTTGAGCGGTGCCAAAAGAACGAAGGACCGGAGGAAGCAGGGGCAGGGTACATTCGCTTTGATACGCCAGCGCACATGCGGTCGGCGTCTCGCGGCTCCCTGCCGGACGCCTCGAAAACCTTTGCCGCGATCCACTTGAATGGCCGGACCACGAGTCGCGCCTGAATGCGCAACCCTTTGTCGTGCCGTTCGCAATTTCACTGGCGGTGCCGTGCGCCGCTCCATGCCGGGGTCAAGGGACCTTTGGCTCAAACCTGGTGGAGGCTTATGACGATGACGTCTCTGACGCTCAACAAGATCACCTCGCAACGCGGCATCTCCGTGGGCGAGGCGACCAAGAAGATTGCCGACCTCGGCTGGAATCCTTCCTACGTCCAGGAAGCGATGACGTTTCCGACCGACTACAAGATCAACAAGACGCCGCGCGACCCGATGAAGCAGGTCCTGCGGTCCTATTTCCCGATGCAGGAAGAGAAGGACAACCGCGTCTACGGCGCGCTCGATGCGGCTCTGCGCGGCGACATGTTCCGCAATGTCGAGCCGCGTTGGGTCGAGTGGATGAAACTCTTCCTCGCCATCATTCCCTTCCCGGAAATCTCGGCCGCTCGTTCGATGGCGATGGTCGCGCGCATCGCCCCCGGCGAGGAACTTCGGACCGGCTTCACCATGCAGATGATCGACGAGTTCCGTCACTCGACGATCCAGATGAATCTGAAGAAGTGGTACATGGAGAACTACATCGATCCGGCCGGCTTCGACATCACCGAAGAGGCCTTCGGCAAGTGCTACGCCACCACCATCGGCCGCCAGTTCGCCGAGGGCTTCATCACCGGCGACACCATGACTGCCGCCTGCATGTACCTGACCGTGGTCGCCGAGACCGCTTTCACCAACACGCTGTTCGTCGCCATGCCTTCGGAAGCCGCCCGCAACGGCGACTATGCGCTGCCCACCGTCTTCCTGTCGGTGCAGTCCGATGAGAGCCGGCATATCGGTAATGGCCACTCGCTGCTGATGGCAGCGCTTAAGGAGCCGGAGAACCACCTGCTGCTCGAGCGCGACCTGCGCTACGCCTTCTGGCAGAACCACGCGATCGTCGATGCGGCAATCGGCACCTTCATCGAATACGGCACCACCAACCGCGACAAGAACAAGGAGTCCTACGCGGAAATGTGGCACCGCTGGATCTATGAGGACTATTACCGCACCTACATGCTGCCGCTCGAGAAATACGGCATCAAGGTCCATCACGATGACGTCCAGGCGGCCTGGGAGCGCATCACCAAGAAGAACTACGTCCACAAGGTCGGACAGTTCTTCGCGGTCGGCTGGCCGGTCAATTTCTGGCGGATCGAAGCCCAGACCGACAAGGACTTCGAGTGGTTCGAGCACAAGTATCCGGGCTGGTACGCCGAATTCGGCGAGTTCTGGAAGTGGTATGCCAAGCTCAGCCACAAGGGCGAGAAGGTGCTCCTGTTCAACAGCGACGTCGGCTACGTCTATCCGCACCGCTGCTGGTCCTGCCTCGTACCCTGCCTGATCCGCGAGGATATGGTTGTCGGCGAGATCGATGGTCAGCTGCACACCTTCGCCCACGAGCTCGACAAGTGGACTGCCACCGTGGCGTTCGCCGACGAGTATCAGGGCCGTCCGACGCCCGCGATGGGCCGCTTCAGCGGCAAGCGCGAGTGGGAGACGCTCTATGACGGCTGGGATCTGGCCGATGCCATCAAGGACCTGAACTTCGTCCGCTCCGATGGCAAGACGCTCGTCCCGCAGCCGCATATGCGCTTCGACGACAAGGAGATGTGGACGCTGGACGATGTGCGCGGCAACACGCTCGGATCGCCGTTGAACGCGCTGCGAGGCATGTCGGCAGCGGACCGTGAGAAGCACCTGGCCGAATACCGGGCCGGCTTCACCATCAATCCCTGCAACTGATCAGGCCAGAGGGGCGGGTTAGTCCCGCCCCTTCCTTTCACTGGAGGTCCGTATGTCGGAAACCCACACGGTCAGGCTCAGCCCGGTCGGCGTCGAATTCGACGTCGAAAATGGCGAAACGGTGCTCAACGCCGCGTTCCGCCAGGGCATCGCGCTGCCGCACGGTTGCAAGGAAGGGCAATGCTCGGCCTGCAAGAGCGTGTTGCTCGAAGGCGAAGTCGACATGCTCAAGTACTCGACCTTCGCGCTGAACGATATGGAGAAGGAGAGCGGCCACGTCCTTTTATGCCGCTGCATCGCCTACTCCGATCTGGAAGTCGAGCTTCTCAACTACGACGAGGAGATTTTGGCAAAAGCGATCGCCGTGAAGACGTTCAGGGGCCGGATTGCTCGGATTGAGCATCTGACCCACGACATTCGCGGCATCGAGATCGAATTCGGCTCGCCGATAAAGTTCTGGGCGGGGCAATATGTCGACATCACGGTTACCACGCAAAAAGGGGAGACGATTACGCGCTCGTTCTCCATGGCAAATACGCCGGACCAAACCCAAAAACTCTCCTTCATCATCAAAAAGTACCCTGAGGGAAAGTTCTCCGGAGAGCTCGATTCCGGAGGCATCGAGGTCGGGGCCGAAGTCACCGTCGTCGGACCTTACGGAACCTGTTTCCGTCGCGACGAACGGCAAGGACCCCTGATCCTGGTCGGTGCCGGATCAGGCATGTCGCCGATATGGTCGATCCTCAACGACCATCTGAAAAGCGGCGAGAAACGTCCGGTCTATTTCTTCTACGGTGCCCGGACGCGCAGCGACCTGTTCTATCTCGACAGGATCGCCGAGCTGGTCGGTCAGCATTCGGAAGTCACGTTCATTCCCGTGCTGTCGCACGCGACTGATGACGTCGAATGGGAAGGCGAGCGCGGCTTCGTACACCAGAGTGTCGACGCCAAGCTCAAGCAATTGGCGGTCGACGGGCAGGGCGATGTCCATGCCTGCGGCCCGCCGCCGATGATCGACGCGCTTCAGCCGGTTCTGTTCATGAACGGGTTCGAGACGGAGCGGATCTTCTTCGACAAGTTCACCACATCGGCAGGTGCAACGCCGGCCCACTGAGACGGCGGCCACGCAACTGCACCCACAACTGCAACAAGGGAGTGAAGACTATGCCAGCTACCTCGAGTTCAGTCGGATCCGGAGCCGCCGGCGCGGCGATCTTTGCCGACTCCGACAGCCGGAAGTACCGGTATTTCGACCCGAAGGGCCAGCGTGCCACCCACTATGAGGACATGACGGTCGACGTGCAGCCTGACCCGGAGCGCTACCTGATCCAGGACTGGATCATCTCCTTCGCCGACGGCAAGGGCGCCTATGTCAAGCAGAACACCGCCGCGCAGAGCTCCAACTGGCATGCCTTCCGCGCGCCCGACCAGGAATGGGAGCGCACGCACTACCAGCGCCAGTCGAAGATCGAGACGATGGTGCAGAGCGTCATCAACAATGCCCGCAAGTCTGGGGCACCCAAGACCTTCGACAAGGCCTGGGTTAAGATTTTGCAGACGCAGCTCGGCGCCTGGAAACACGCCGAATTCGGGCTCGGCACCTCGCTGATGCAGGCGCAGCGCTACGGCTACACCCAGATGATCAACAACGCGACGCTGACCAACTCGTCCTACAAGCTGCGACTTGCGCAGGACATCACGCTCTACCTTGCCGAGATCGGCATGGACCTTCCCGGCTGGGACGATGAACTCGGCAAGAAGACCTGGCTCGAAGATAAGAACTGGCAAGGCACCCGCGAAGCGGTCGAGACCATCATGGGCGCGACCGACTATCTCGAACAGTACTTTGCCATCAACATCGTTTTCGAACCGCTGGTCGGGGAAGTGTTCCGCTCGGGCTTCCTGATGCAGATCGCCGCCGCCAACCACGACTTCATCACGCCTGCGGTGATCTCGGCAGCCGAGGCCGACTACGAGCGCAACCTCGCCAACACGATCGACCTCATGCACTTGCTCGCCAACGACGAGAAGCACGGCGCGGCGAACAAGAAGCTCTTCCAGGGTTGGGTCAAGAAGCACGGCGCGCTCGCCGACAAGGCAGCCATCGGCCTGCAGCCGGTCTGGTCGATGCCGCATTCCAAGCCGGTCGCGTTCGCCGACGTCCGCGCCAAATCCGAGGAACGGATTGGCCAGATCCTCGGCGAACTCGGTCTCAAGCGCTGACACAAGGAGAAATTGTCATGTCACTAGCAGCACGGGACGCAACGCATTCCAACATCTTCAAGGAGATGAAGGACATCACCTTCGAGCAGACGATTTCGCATCAGTGCGGCGTCACCATGAACGACTCCGTGGAAGCAAGGGCCATCGCTGAATTTATGGGCCTGAAGCCGAACGTGACCGTCACCTACCAGCCGGCGATGATCCGCATCGATGGCAGCGGCAAGCTGATCTTCAAGATGGACGAGATCAGCGAATATCTCGGCCGCGAGATGACGGCGGAAACCTTCGAGGTTAACAGCTCCACCCACTACGGGCGAATGGTGCGCATCGACGACAACACCGTGATCCTGTTCGGCAACATGGACGAGATGTTCGAATACATCGAATAAACGCGAAAAAACCGGCGCGTCGCCTGGTGGCGGCGCGCCAAGCCGATCAACAACCATCTCGCGGAGGGAAGAATGTTTAGGACACCGGAAGGCAAGGATATTTTCGTGGTCGACGGCCACACCCATTTCTGGGACGGCAGCCCCGAGAACCAGAAAAATGTCCACGGCAAGCAGTTCATCGAGTGCTTCTATGCCTATCACACGGGACTCAGTCCCAAAGAGCAGCTGTGGGAGAAGAGCAAGTTCGAAAAGTACAGCGCTGACGATCTCTACCGCGACCTGTTCATCGACGGTCCCGATGACGTGGCGATTGTTCAATCGACCTATCTCAAGGATTTCTACAAGAACGGCTTCAACACGATCGAGCGCAACGCCGAGGTGGCCAAACGCTATCCCGAGCGTTTCATCGTCAATGGCGCCTTCGATCCGCGCGATGGCGGAAAGGCGCTTGAGTACATCCACTTCCTCAAGGAGACCTACAACGTCAAGGGCGTGAAGATGTACACGGCCGAGTGGAATGGCGATTCCAAAGGCTGGAAGCTCACTGATCCGGATGCCTACAAATGCTTCGAGCTTTGCGACAAGCTCGGTATCAAGAACATCCACGTCCACAAGGGCCCGACCATCATCCCGCTCAGCAAGGACGCTTTCGACGTCCATGACGTCGACCACGCGGCGACGGATTTCCAGAACCTCAACTGGATCATCGAGCATTGCGGCCTGCCGCGCCTTGACGATTTCTGCTGGATCGCGACGCAGGAAACCAACGTCTATGGTGGGCTGGCGGTGGCGCTGCCCTTCATCCATTCCCGCCCGCGCTATTTCGGCGAAGTCATTGCCGAACTTCTGTTCTGGATCGGGCCGGAAAAGATCCTGTTCGGTTCCGACTACGCGATCTGGACGCCGCGCTGGCTGGTCGAGAAATTCTGGGCCTACCAGATTCCCCAGGATATCGCCGCGGAAAGCGGTGTGCAGCTGACCGACGAGATCAAGGAGAAGATTCTCGGCCTCAACGCCGCGCGCCTCTACAACATCGACATCGAAGCCAAGAAGAAGGCGCTCGCCAGTTCGCCCTTCAGCATCGCGGCGGAGTAGCAACCATGGCAACCGCCAGCGTTTCCAGCAGCCGCGAGAAGGAACTCTGGCGGCGCCTTGGTGAGGTCAACGACCCGGAACTCGACGAACCGATCACCGAGATGGGCTTCGTCGAGCGGGCCACGATGACCAGCGACGGCAGCGTCGAAGTCGACTTCCGCTTGCCGACCTACTGGTGCTCGCCCAACTTCGCTTTCCTCATGCTGGACGGCGTCCGCCAGGCGCTCGAACAGCTGTCCTGGTCGCCTGCCTATTGCGTCAAGCTGCACGACCACATGTTTGCGGAAGAGGTCAATCGCGGCATGGAAGCGGGCAAATCTTTCGGCGACATCTTCGCCGAACTTGCGGAGGATCAGGACCTCAGTGCCTTGCGCGAAACCTTCCGGATGAAGGCATTCAAGCGGCGCCAGGAGGCAGTCCTGCGCGGCCTCAAGGCGCAAGGTCTGACCGATGGAGAAATCCTCGGCATGGGCTTGCCTGCGTACGACGTCGCACGGATCGAACCGGGCGAAGCGGCCAAGCAAAAGCCGAGATACAGGGCCGTCCTGCTTGAGCGTTTTCCCGACCGCCGGGCAGGAGATCCGGTCTTCGTGACATGGGATGGGCAGCAGATTCCGCCCACGGCATTAACGGCCTATCTCGGCGAACTGCGCGGAGTGCGCATCAACATGGAGTTCAACGGCGCGCTTTGCCGGGGGCTCAAACACACAAGATACAAGGAACTGGATGTGGTCGACGGCGAACCGACGCTGGTCGATTTCATCATGGATCGCGTGCCTGCTCGAGCCGCGCCGGCTGCCTGAAGCAGAACTGACAAGCAACGGCCTCCCTCGCACGAGGCCCCCAACCAACAACCCGCCCGTAAGGCGGAAGGAGGAATCATGCCTAAAACAATGCTTCACAATTCCGACGCCCGTCGTGCTCTGGCCCGCGGCGTCTTCCGCTTGGCGGCCGCCGTCGAGCCGACGCTCGGCCCCAAAGGCATGAACGCTATGATCGACCGGCCGATCGGGACACCCATGGTGACCCGCGACGGCGTCAGCATCGCCTCAGAGATCGAACTGCACGACCGTTTCGAGAACATGGGCGCGCAAGTGGTCCGCGAAGTGTCGATGCAGACCAACGAGGTCGCCGGCGACGGCACCACGACGGCCATCGTGCTGGCCAACGCGCTCATCCAGGCCGGCATCGGAGCCAATGAGCGTGGTGCCAAATCCGTCGATCTCTGCAAGGGTATTGACCTTGCCGTGGCGGCTGTGGTGGCAGCGCTCAAGGCTTCGGCCAAGCCGGCAAAGGGCAATGGCATCCTGGCTGCTGTCGCCAACATCGCCGCGACCAACAGCAAGCTTGGCGCACTGGTGGCGGAAGCGCATCAGCGAGTCGGCGCCGAGGGCGTCATCACCACCGACTTCAGCGTAACCACGGAGACCACGCTCGACGTGGTCGAGGGCATGTCCTTCGAACGCGGCTATCTCTCGCACCATATGGTGACCGACCAGGAGAAGATGGAGGTTATTCTCGATCGCCCCTATATCCTGATGACCGATCTCAAGATCAAAGAGCCCGAGGCGCTCGATGCGGCGCGCCGCATCGCCGACGAGGATGGGCGGCCTTTGCTGATCGTGTCCGAGGAAATGTCGCCGGAAGTGGTGGTGACGCTGCTCGGCAAGCAAGGACCGGGAAAATACCTCGTCGTCCATCCGCCGGAATATGGCCATTGGCGCAAGGCGATGATGGAGGATTTGGCCATCATCACCGGCGGCAAGGTGATCGCACGCGATCTCGGCGGCCGGCTGGAGGATATCACCGCCGAAGACCTCGGCACGGCCGACCGGGTGAAAACCAGTTCGTCCTATACGTCGATCATTCGCGGCGGCGGCGACCATGCTGCAATCGCCTCGCGTCGCGCCCAGGTGCAGCGACAGTATGAAGCCTCGCCCCCGAACATCGACCAGGACAAGCTGCGCGAACGCCTGGCCAAGCTCTCCGGCGGAACCGCGATCCTCTATGCCGGCGGTGTCACGCCGGTCGAGCAGAAGCGGACCATCCAGCTCATCGAGGATTCGCTGAATGCGGTGCGCGCCGCATCCGAAGAGGGCGTGGTCGCCGGCGGCGGCTCGGCACTTGCCCAGATCGCGCCGCTGCTCGACAAAGTGTCGGCCGCCGTCGACGGCGATGTCGCCGAAGGCGTGCGTCTGGTGCGGTCGGTGCTGTCGCGGCCGCTCTGGCGTATCGCCGCCAATGCCGGCGCCGATCCCGAAGCGGTCGTGGCGGAAGTCACCCGCATCAACGGCGGCTACGGCTACAACGCGTCCGCCGGCAGCTACCAGAACATGTTCGAGGCAGGGATTATCGATCCGGTCCGCGTCACCTACACGGCACTCGCCAACGCAGCTTCGGTGGCAACGCTGATCCTGACCACCGAAACGCTGATCGGCCATCTCGCCGAGGACGAGGACCCGACGGCCGGACCGGCTCGCGGCGGCGGCTCCGAGAAACTCGGCCGCGCCTAAGCAAACAATCCCGACTTGAAAGGATACGACGATGAAAGCTGCCAGACTATACGAATACGATCCACACATGAACGTCCAGCTCAGGATCGAGGAGGTCAAGGCGCCGACGATCACCGCCCCCGACGAGGTGATCGTGCGGGTGGGTGCTGCCGGCCTGTGCCGCACCGACCTGCACATCATTGAAGGCGTGTGGAAGCCGACCATGGACCCCGAAGGCAGGCTGTTGCCCTACATCATGGGCCATGAGAATGCTGGCTGGGTCGAGGAGGTCGGCAGCGGCGTCAGGTCGGTCAAGCGCGGCGACGCGGTGATCTGCCATCCCTTTCGCTCGTGCGGCATTTGCCTCAACTGCCGGCACGGCGAGGACATGTACTGCGACAACGGCCAGTTCCCCGGCCTTGGCATGAATGGCGGCTTCGCCGAGTACTTCATCACCAGCGAACGCTCGCTGATCAAACTGAACGCCAATGTGACGCCGATCGAGGTGGCGCCGCTCGCGGATGCCGGTATCACTGCCTACCGCGCCGCCAAGCGGGCCGCCAAGCTGCTGAGGCCAGGGAGTTACTGCGTTCTGCTGGGCATAGGCGGGCTCGGTCATATCGCCCTGCAATCGCTTCACGCGATCTCGGGCTGCCGGATCATTGCTGTCGACCGCGAGCCGGCGGCGCGCGTGCTGGCCAAGGATCTTGGCGCCGACTTCGTCCTCGATGGCGGGCCGAACGTTGCTGAGGAGGTCATTCAGATCACCGGCGGCGGCGCGCATGTGGTCATCGACTTCGTCGGTGAACTTGGCGTCGAAAACATCTGCTGGAAGATGGTGCGCAAGGGTGGCCAATTGTTCGTCGTCGGCTATGGCGGTACCGTCAACGTGCCGACCGCGCACCTCGTCATCGAGGAGATCAACATCGGCGGCAGCCTGGTCGGCAATTTCACCGAGCTCGTCGAACTGATGGAGTTGAACGCCGACGGCAAGGTGAAGATGCACTACACCGAATACAACCTCGCCAGCATCAACACCGCGCTCGACGATTTCAAGAACCGGCGGTTCACCGGCCGCGGCGTGATCGTGCCCTGAAACATTTGGACCGGATTTCGCGCGCACGAGTGCGTCCGGTCCCCACTATCGTCCAGAGGGAGAGAAAAATATGAACAAATACATCTGTGAATTCGTCGGAACCTTCGCGCTGGTCTTCTTCGGCTGCGCGACGGTCCTGTTCATGCGCTCCGAGGTCGGTCTGCTCGGCGTCGCCATGGCCTTTGGCCTGTCGGTGGTGGCGATGGCGTATTCGATCGGACCGATTTCGGGCGCCCATCTCAACCCGGCGGTGAGCCTCGGCTTCTTCGTCTCAGGCCGGATGAAAGCCAATGATCTCATCGGCTATGTGGTCGCGCAATGCGCGGGCGCGATCGTCGCATCGGCGGTGCTCTACGTGATCGTGCAAGGCAAGGGGGGCGGCTACGACGTGGCGGCAAATGGCTTCGCCCAGAACGGCTGGTCGGCCTATTCGGCAACTTCGGCCTTCCTGTTCGAGGCGGTAGCAACCTTCCTGTTTCTGCTCATCATCCTTCGCGCCACCGCCGAAGGCGGTGCCGGCCCCCTAGCCGGCCTGGCGATCGGGCTGACGCTTGTCATGATCCATCTCGCCGGCATTGCGGTTTCCGGATCGTCGGTCAATCCGGCCCGCTCGCTTGGTCCGGCGCTCTTTGCCGGCGGAGCGGCGCTGTCGCAGCTCTGGCTTTATATCGTGGCGCCGTGCCTCGGCGCGACCGCTGCCGGGCTGGCGTTGCGCGTTGGCGTTATCGGCGCGGGTGAACCGGCGGCTCAGCCAGCCTGACTGCTTGCCGGATCCGGCAGGCTTTTCCTCTTGAACCCCGTGGTTGATGCCATGGCGTTCTGGTGTCGGGACGTCAGGCGAAGCGCGATCCTGAAATGAGCTTCTTTGCTTCGGGCTTTGAAAAAACGGGAGGACAATATGGATCTTATCACAGGGTTGGCCGTCGTCATCGGCATTATGGGCGGCATTGCAACGTGGGCAGCGATCACCATCGGCAACCCCTATTTGCTGATCTGGGCGGTGTTTGTCGGCTGGGGGAGTTTCTATCACTGTGGCGGCAAGGAAGCCGGGTTCAAGAATTCGGCGGTCGCAAACCTCTGGGGAGCGGTCTGCGCCGCCGGCGCACTGATTGCACTGACATCTATCGGGGTTACGGCCATCATGGCCGGCATTTGCGTCGGCATTTCTATCGTCGTCCTGATTCTCGCCGCCAAGCTGCCATTGCTGAGCGCCATCCCGTCGGCGGTTTATGGCTATGCGACAACTGCCGCGCTTTTTCTGCTTGGTGCCGCCGCCTATGGCGAAGGCATCGGCGCCATCACCAAGGTCGCGACCGCTGTGGTTGTCTCGCTGATCATCGGCAACATCCTCGGCTACGTCTCGGAGAAAGTGACCGGTGCCGTCGTAAAGGCCTGATGATCCCCAGGACCGCGGCCTGAAGGCAGCGGGTGACGAACTTCCCCCAATCCGCGGCGCCAATGCCGCGGTGTTTTTTCGTGCCGGAAAACGGGTCTCGGTCTAGAGGAAGCCGCGTCGGATGCCGTACTGGCCGAGCTTGCGATAGAGCGTCGGCCGCGAAATACCGAGCCTCAGGGCGACCTTGCTGAGATTGCCGCCCTCTGCGGCAAGCGCATTCTTGATCGCCTGGCATTCCGCATCCTCGAATGTGCACACCGGTGCTTCGAGCACGGTTGCGGGGTGATCGCTGTGAATGGTGCGATTGCCGGCGCTGATTTCCCCCGGAAGATCCTGCAGCTCGACAGTGCCGCCGCGCGCCAGGATGTGCAACCGCCCAACCAGGTTCTTCAGTTCGCGCACATTGCCTGGCCAATGATAGGCGAGCAGGGCCTCGAGCGCTTTGTGCGAGAATTCCAGCGGTTCCTCGCCGGCCGCGGTTGCGATCTGCCGGTTGAAATGTTCGATCAGCAGCAGCACATCCTCGCCGCGCTCGCGCAGCGGTGGGACAGTGATCGATACCGCGCCAATTCGATAGTAGAGATCGCGGCGGAAGCGGCCTGAGGCAACCTCCTGCTTGAGATCGCGATTGGTAGAGGCGACCAGGCGCACGTCGACCGGGCGACCTCGGCTGTCGCCAATGCGGTTGACCACGCGCTCTTCCAGCACACGCAGCAGGAACGGCTGGATCTCGAGCGGCAATTCGCCGATCTCGTCGAGACTGAGGACGCCGCCATTGGCGAGCTCGAAAACGCCCGGTTTTCCCTCACGCGAGGCGCCGGTAAAGGCGCCGGCGACATGGCCGAACAATTCGCTGCCGAACAGGTCCCTGGTGATTGCCCCGCAATTCATCGCGATGAACGGATCGTTCGCCGTACGCCGGCTGCTGGCATGGACGAGCCGCGCAAACAGCTCCTTCCCGGTCCCCGTTTCACCTTCGACCAACAGCGATGTGACGCTGCCCGACCGGGCGACGCGGCAGGCGACGTCGATTGCGGCCTGCAGCGCTTCGCTTTCGCCGACAATCATGGCGACAGCATCCTGAAGATGCTTGTTCACTTCCCGGCGGACCACCGCCACGCCGGAGGCTACCGGCACGGGGGGGAATACCAGCGCCGCGCCGCGGAGGTCGCCGTCGAGCTTGAGAGGCGTGATGTGGCAGGATCGCAGATGGGCCGGCAGCGCCTTGGCAAGGTCGGCGTCGGAGCCGGAGGACGGAAGGTTCATCAGCCAGCGGCCACGACCTGGCTCCATCGGGCCGTCCATCATCTCTGTGGTCTCGCCGTCAGGCACGTTTTTGCAGAAGATAGCGCGGCCGCGATGGTCGACGATCACCAGCCCGTCTTTCTGGCGGTAGCTGGGAGCCGACGAGATGAAAGCTTCGAGCAGGCGGGTGCGCTGTTCCTGCTGCTGTTCGGCCAATGCCTTTTCGATCTGCCGGGCTGTGGCGGCGACGAGCGCGGTGTTGTGCGGCCGAAAGATCGGCGAATAGCCTGACAGGTCGACCACACCGATGATCTTGCCGTCGAGCGGATCGCGGATCGGCGCGCCGGCGCATGTCCAGGATTTGATGCCGGCGCAGAAATGCTCGGCCGCATGGACGAAAGTCGGCTCTCCGGTCCACAGCGCGGTGCCGATGCCGTTGGTGCCGACGGCGCCCTCGTTCCATTTGCCGCCGATGGCGAGATGGATATCCATGCCGTCATGCAGCGTTTTCTTGTCGCCGATGGCGTCGATCAGCACGCCGTCGCTGTCGGCCAGAACCAGCATTGCACCTGTCCCGTCCAGCAACTGGCCAAGAGAGGCGAACGACCGGCGCGCCGCCGAAAGCAGTTCTGCATTGGCGCGGGTCAGATATTCGATCTCGTCGCGATCACTGCTTAGCGGCGCTTCAATCCCTTGAGCGTTGATGCCGCCGGTGGCGCTGCGGTACCAGGACTCGTGAATGAGGGAGCGGACGTTGCCTGGGTGGACCGGGTCGCGGGCACATTTGGGCTCGTCGGCCAGAAAATCTTCCCAGGCGCGCATGGTGGCGCGCTCGTCATAATCGATGTTCCCCAGAAGCATTTGCCCGGCAGCAGCCGTCGCACGCGCCGGAAGAGCATCGATCTTCATATGATTGGGGCCTATCTCGCGTTTCATTCAGTCATCACGGAACCTTCGAGGCATGCCATTTCTGTATGCTGTCGCGTTCGTATGCTGTCGCGGCTGGACGTGAAGAGCACGCCCGGGCCGTCTGCCTGATCAGTCGATGCCAAGTTTCACGCCGATGTCGGCGGCAAGCTGTTCTTCGGTATAGGTGGTGGCGAGACGTGATCCGTCCAGGCCGGCAAGCGCCGCGGCGACGGTTTCGTCGACCGGCGAGAAGAAGCCATTCTGCTTTGTCGCCAGCACGAAGATTTGCTCCCCGCCGCGGTTGCGGATGTCGCCGATGTGATGAAGTTGGCGGCCTGTGTTCTGATCCTTCGAAATCACACGGCCGTTCATGGTGACCTGGATGGACGGCCTGGCTCCGGCCGCGGGCGCGGCACTGCCGCCGACATGGATGATCAGACCTTCCGCCTTTGGTTGCTGGCGTGGCTTCCTGCAAGCCGAATAGCCGCCGCCGCTGATCTGGTCGGCGAGGCGCACTATGGTCGAGCGGTTCTGCTCGATCAGTCTTTTGACCTGCGTGTCCTCGCGCCGCGGGCCATCCCGCTTCGAGATGATCTCGACCATGAATCCTCCCAGATTCGCGAAGCGTTGCCGTCGATACAGCTTATTTCTTCTTTTGAGGTGAACCCTACACCGCCTCGGTGAAGTTCGCCATTCATATCACACACATAGCGCCAAAATTCGCATCGGTGGTAGCAGGCGGCTGCTACACTGGATTTCCGCCATTTGGGCGAATTGAGCAATGCCATCGGATCAGGCTGCCTTGTTCGTAAACTCCGATGGTTCGCTGTCAAGTGGTTGCCTGTCGCGCAGGTAGAGTGCACATGTGGTGCGCAGCATGGAGGCAAAGTTCGGGATATGGCCGTTCATCTCCAGCGCTTCATCGTAAAGCGTCGAGAGGAATTTTGGCGCCGTCATTCCCTGTCCCTGGGCGATCTCGTCCAACAGCGTCCAAAAAGTAGCCTCGAGTTGAATGCTCGTCGAATGGCCGCCTATTCGAACTGAGCGGTTGACCACCCGATACCCTTCCGGATCCTGCTTGGCAAAGACCTTACACATGCGAAGACCCCCCGTTTGTTTTTCCTTGTGAGCGACGCGCGGCTTCTGGGCCCGTTCGCCGCAATGATACCAACCCGAAGCGCATTTTTTCGCTCAATTCACAGTGACTACCTTAGCGCGTGAATCAGCCTCACGCCAATTTTCAGACGTGGTAACCGGCTGCCACCCCTTTTTGCAGCCAATAGGCACGGTATCCGAGACCACGCGGCAGACTGGAGACTCCCTTGGCGAAAGCAATTCATTCGATGAATCGGGTGGTGGATGAGAACCTTTCGGTCAGTTTCTACAAAAGCGCATTCGGACTCGATATTGCTGACCGGTTGGATTTCGACACGTTCACACTGGTCTATCTGCGCAATGCGGAAGCCGATTTCGAGCTGGAACTGACGATCAACAAGGGCAGGAGAGAGTCCTACGCGCCTGGCGACGGCTATGGACACCTGGCTCTTTGCGTCGACGATCTCGACGCAGAGCACAGGCGTTTGGCGGCCGCAGGGTTCAGTCCGCGGAAAATTGTCGAGCTCAACCGTGAAGGCGCGCTGCTTGCGCGGTTCTTTTTTCGTGGCGGACCCCGACGGCTATCAGATCGAGGTTCTGCAGCGCCACGGGCGCTACAAATAGCGCGTTTGGGGACCTGATTCCCGCCGATAGCCCGCTGCCAGCACCGCCGGCAGCGGGTAGCGCACCAACGGGCTCCGGGCGCCAGGGGCGCCTAATTCTCCGCGTGGCTGAAGACGACAGTCCCGTTGTCCTTGCGAACCTCGACCGACAAAACCCCATCGTCGCCCTTTCGGGTCTGGAACATGGAGGTCGCATAGTCCTTCGCAGCCTTCTCGGCGTCGAAAGTATGCTTGTCGACGATGCCCCGTCGTCCGTACCAGATGACAGTGTAAGCGAGCAACGAGTGGATCGCTACAAGCGTCCAAAGCGGCGTCAAATGTTTGGGTGGTGGTGGTTGGCCCTCTCTTGACCAGTTGTCGCGAAACGATTCCACGCTGACGGCGATGCCGCATTCGTAGATCCGCCAGTAGTCGAAGGCGCTTGAGATCAATGCGGTGTTTTCCACTCGCATGCCCTCAAGATAGGTGGTTTCCTTGCCAGCCAATGTTGACATGCGTACCTGCGGCGCGCGTTCCGGCACGGTGAGGGGAAGGAACGAACCCCATCCGTAGTAGGCATTGCGATGCATCGCCACGGAGACGCGCTCGTTGAGATCCCGCGCATTCTCAATATTGATCGGGTCACCGTCGGCATCGACTAACGCATAGCCCATGGCTGAAAAGCTATCGCCTGCTTCAAGTATCTGCGGTTGATATTTGGAGTCCACCCGCCCTGCCAGGACGCGGGTCTGCGCGGTGAAGTCAGCGGCCGTCTCCGATACTCCCGCCACGAGCAACTCGACTAGTTGGACGTCTGGTTGCGACCGTCCTCCGAGCGACTGACGCAGGATTTTTCCCAAGAGGTCCGCGCGATGCGAGAGGCATCTTTCCAGAAGGGCGTTCCAATCATCGGCGCCTCGGATGGGCACGCTCTCGGGACCGGCCGCCCTAGACCGTGCCTTGAGATATCCTGATCGGCCTGCCATTTGCGCCTTGCGGGCCATCTGCAATGGCGACGACAGGGCGCGACCCATGCGATGGCACCACAACGACCGGATAGTTCGCTCCGTCAAACTCGGCTCCTTGGACCAGCAGCTGCAATCGTGGATCGAGATACTTCTTCACGATACTGGACAGAGCGTCTTGCCCGAACGAAGAAAGCGGCAGGTCGGTAGCGCCGAGGGGCTTGCGAGTCTTGTCGTCGACGCCGAACACAAGATAGCCCCCTCCATGATTGGCAAGGGCCGCGATATGGCGAGCGAGTTTGGCCTTGTGCTCGGCTTCTCCCGTGTCCATCCAGGCCTTGAATTCGACGCCCAGGTTCTCATTGGCGCCGGCAATGAGATCGGACAGGTCTGAAACGGCGATCTTGTCAGCCTCTCGGGCAGCCGCCATCATCTCAACGCGAGCGCTCGGAGCCAGGCGTCGACCTGACCAAACGCGTCCTGTTGCCATTGGTCGGCTGTGCGATCGCCCAAGATGTCCGTCTCTTCGACGAACTTGCGAACACAAGTCGGACCATAACCGTCGATCGTATCGAATTTCTCGGCAATGAAGCCGAAGCCTTTCGCGCCGCTGGCGTGATCCAGCAATGGCCGACAGACTTCGGCTAGCGCCTCGCTACCCTCAGGGTAGTTCCAGCGCAGTAATAGATGTCGTAGGCATCTTTCTGCTTATAGCGGCCGTTGAGAGCATGACCCTTCATGGCGAGTAACGCTGGAATCGAGCAGACGGCGATTTCGACGCGGTTCGTTCCGCCCCCTGGCATTGGCCCGGTGATCGCCACCATCTGATAGAAACGCAACGCCAGATCGGCGCCGTCGGCGCATTGCACTGCGAACTCGCTGATCAGAGGCGGCACGTTTTTGACGATTGCTGCGTCCCGCGGCATGAGGAAATCGACGATGATGTCGATCGGACCTCCGCCATCGCCAGCCGGGACTTGCCGAACGAGTTGGAAGCGCCTCAACTCGGCGCGCTGTTCATACCCGTGGCCGAGGAGCGCGCCGATCAGCGTCGTGTATTCGCCATCACCCAGGGCTTCGGCGTCAAGACTGAGATCGACGTCCAGTGTTCCGACATGCGGCATGTCTTCATTTCCGAGCAAGAGCCACGGCACGGCCCCGCCGATAACCGCGAACTTGCCTTGGAAACTTCCCAGAATTTGGCCGATCTCGACCAGGACCGTCTTCACAGCCGCTGTGGTGCGATCGTCATAATCCGCTGCCGATTGTGGCTCTGCAGGAGTCAGTGGTGCCATATGAGCTTCTCCTGACGCAAATGGTCGGCGGCTTCGCGCCCTCGCTCACCTGCCGCCGCCAGATCGAGATACGTTTGCACCGGCCCCGTGCACATAATGCCCGGCACGGGCTCGATGGCATCCCGGAAAACGCCGATGTCCTTGGGCAATGTGACCAGCACATTTTCACCTTTGGATGCGGAAGACAGCTTCATTGCATCGCTCAGCCGTGCGAGCCCGTCGTCGTCGGCATAAATGTACTGCGTGCCGCTTCGCCCGTATGGTGACAACCATTGCGCCGCCGAGAATGACGCGAGGATCGCTAGTCCGGCTTCCGGCCTCGCGCTAAGGGCGCCGCGCACGGCTGTCTGAAAGCCAGCTCCGTGGAGTGGCGAATAGAAGCGCAAGCGCCTCCCGGCGGGCGGCTCATAAGCTTCGCGCCAAGCGTCGAGTAATGCATCGGGCTCGATCAGCGCCAGGCCATCGGAAGATGCTTTTGCCCATTCCCGGTCGATAAGGGCGCTACGGACGTTACTGACATGACCGAGGCTGACCGCCGAAGCTTCGGCGAGTTCAGCAACGCGCCACGGCCTGTCCGGATCTCGCAACAACGCGCGCAGCACCTGCGCAGATTTGGGTTTGAAAAGGGATTTGAGTTCCCTCCGTTCCGCGCTTGGCTTGCTTTCGACATGCCGCTCTATGAAGATGCTGTCAAAGACAATACTGGCGTTGCCCGCCAGATCAAGAAATCCGACCTGGTAGTCCCTACACAACGACTGAGCCTCTGGAGAGAGGTACGGCGCGACGAAGATCGGTACTGCGCTCCCATCGAAATGGGCAGCGTAGTTGCGCAGTTGGAGCAACCCCATACGAACGTAGCGCGGCTGGCCGCTCGACTTGACCTCGCAGACGAGCGTATGCCGGCGATCAGCAACGACCACATGCGCCAAGATATCAACTCCGCGGTCGGGGCAGCCGACAGGCTCGATCTCGATATGGTCAACGACAAGCGCTGGGACGCGTTGCAGAAGCGCGGTGAGCGCGTCTGCCGCCTGCTGTTCCAGATTTTTCATCGATTCAGTTGTTTTCAACATCTGTTGAAAATGGCATATCGAATGAAATCCCACAAGCCATTTCAACCAAACTGCCTCGTTCAGCGGACGCTGAAAACCGTGATCCTAGTGAAATCGGCCGCTATCAGGATGTAATCAGGCGCACGGCGGGCAAGACATCCTCGCCGCTCAGTCCACGCGGCAGGCCCTTGCCGTCCCAGCGTTCGTATATCTGTCCAAGGTTGCGCCGGATCTCGTCGGACAGGCCGAGCCGCTCGCCGATCCGCTGCGCGACCTCGCAATGGGCAGTGAGTACCGGGCGGGCCACGGCGAGCGCTTGCGACATCGCGGCGTCGATCGCCTTGGCCTGCGCGTCGGGGTCGAGATCGTAATAGAGCCGCTTGAAGGCCTGGACGAAGACCCGGCCCAGTTCGGCGCGGTTGCTCATGTCCAGACCGACAAGGTCCTGGCGGAGCGCAATTTCGTCGCCGAAAGTGGCCGACAGAAGATCGGTGTCCGCATTGCAGCCGACATAGCGCAGCATCGACTGGTGGTAGGCATTGCGCCGGTCCAGCTCGGAAACACCAGCAAGATCCGCGATCCGCATAGCGAGCACGCAGGACTTCAGCGCGAAATAGCGCGAATGGCCGGTGGCGAGGTCCGAAGCATAGGCGAGGACCACCATGAAATCCGCCCGGCGGATCGAGACATTGGTCATCGCCACCTCCCAAGTGGATGCTAGTCCCGCGTCACGCAAATACTAGCGAAAGATTTCATGCCCTACGCGCCTTGTCGAGAAGCGCCCGTTTTTGAATCGGAAGCAGACCTTTGCCAGGGGCAAATAGACTGAGTGTCAGTAAAGCGCCTCAACCTCGGTCATTCAATCGGCTATTGCCGTCGTCCAAAAGCCGACATCGCTACGTCAGCCGCTGAAGGCCAATTTGGGACCGATCGAAGCGTCCGTCGAACGCGTCGACAACGGAAAGTTCGGCAAAATAGGTGCGGAGGAGTGCTCGCCAGCAATGGGGCCATACTTTCGCGTTGCCGGCGGTGTTCGGCATGACTTGGCATGCTTACTCAAAAGATTGCACCAAACCGACCTCACTGCGTTCTATACTGCGTCTCCTATCGAGCGCTGATAAGTATCGAATCTTCGTCCTGATATTGGTCAATCTCCGGCCAATGAAAACTCGTTGGCGATGGTGACGTGGTGGTGAATGCGACCCTCGAAGTACCTGGACAACACTGCCTCTGTCGCGGCACGCGATTCAGCGCGTGCGGGGCTGGCCAAAGCCGCGTCGACGGCCGCCATATCTGGGTAGTTGATCGCCAGGATCATCGGAAATTCAGGCGCACCATCGTCGCGTTTTTCCGCGAAGCTGACTCGAATGTCGAGCGCGCCCGGGAAGGCCTTCCACTTCGGCAGAACCGTCTCAATCACGTCCTTGCGGAACGCTTCGATCTGACCTTCCTTCACTTTGCCTTCAAACAACGCATAGCGCGTGATCATCTGCTCGGTTCCTCATCCTTGCGTTGGAAAAATTCCATCAGTGCGGCCTGGTCCTCGCCGCCCAGCCCTGCGGCCGTCAATAGCCGGTGCACCTCGGCGCAGACGGCCGTCAGCGGCATTGCGGTGTGCGTGCGCCGCGCCAGGTCCTGGGCGGCGTTGAGGTCCTTCACCATGTTGTCGATGCGGCCGGTTCGCCGGTAGTCGCGGGTGGCGAAGCGCGGCAGGTATTCCTGCAGGATGGCGCTGTCGGCGCGGCCGCCTTTCAGCGCCTGCGGGATCTTGAGCGCGTCGACGCCGGCGTCGAGCGCCAGCTTGGTCGCTTCGGCGACGGCCATGAAGTTCAGCGCGCAAAGCACCTGGTTGATCAGCTTGGTCGTCTGGCCGGCTCCGGCCGGGCCCATATGCGTGTAGTTGGTAGCGATGTGGCGTAGCACCTTTTGGGCGGCGGCAACGTCCTCGGCTTCGCCGCCGGCCATCAGCGTCAATTCTCCGGTCAGCGCCTTGGGCGCGCCGCCAGACAGCGGACTGTCGACCCAGCGCAAATCCTTCTCGCTGGCGTCGGCGGCGAGTTGGCGCGTCGCGTCGGGGTCGATAGACGACATGTCGATGATCAGCGTGCCGGGCTTCGCTCCAGCCGCCACGCCGGCATCGCCGAACACGGCGCGGCGCACGATCGCCGCCGAATTGAGGCTGAGGATCACGTAGTCGGACGCGCCGGCGGCCTCGGCCGCGCTCGCCATGGCGGTCGCGCCTCTGGCAACCAGCGCCTCCACCTTGGCCTTGTCGAGATCGAACACGGCGAGGCGATTGCCGGTGGCAAGCAGGCGCTCGCCGATGGCACCGCCCACGGCGCCGGCGCCGATCAATGAGACTTTGTGGGTCATGACGATCGCTCCCCGAATTTCGTTGTTATGTCCGCGACAATCTCATCGAGCGGCGCGTCGATCGGCACGGCGATCGCATTCTCGTCCTTGTCCGGCACTTCCAGTGTCGCGAACTGGCTGTCGAGAAGGCTGGTCGGCATGAAGTGGCCGGTGCGCTCATGCATGCGCTTCGAGATCAGCTCGCGCGAGCCGTCGAGATGGATGAACAGCACCGGCGCACCCGCCTGCTCGGTGATGAAATCGCGATAGGCGCGCTTCAGCGCCGAGCAGCCGACGATGACCGGCGCGGGCGCTAGCCGCAGCATTTCGCCGACCTTGGACAGCCATGGCCACCGATCGGCATCTTCCAGCGGAATGCCGGCGCTCATCTTGGCGATGTTGGCCTCAGGGTGCAGCTTGTCGCCGTCCACGAATGTCGCCGCGATCGCGCGGGCGAGCGCCTCGCCGATCGTCGTCTTGCCCGAACCGGTAACGCCCATGACCACTATGCGCGGCGGCCCGTCAGATCGAAGCTGTGATGCCGCCATCGACATAGAGAATGTGTCCGTTGACAAAGGATGATGCGTCGGAGGCCAGGAAGACGCAGGCGCCGACCAGTTCCTCGACCTTGCCCCAGCGGCCGGCCGGCGTGCGCTTTTCGAGCCAGGCGCTGAAGGCCGGGTCGGCGACGAGTGCCGCGTTGAGCGGCGTGTCGAAATAGCCCGGCGCGATCGCATTGCATTGCAAGCCATGTTTTGCCCAGTCGGTCGCCATGCCCTTGGTCAGGTTGCCGACCGCGCCCTTGGTCGCCGTGTAGGGCGCTATGCCCGGCCGGGCGAGTGCCGTCTGCACGCTGGCGATGTTGATGATCTTGCCGCGACCGCGCTTGATCATGTGCCGGGCCACCGCCTGGCCGACATGGAAGACGCTGGCGACATTGGTCTGCAGCAGGCGTTCGAACGCATCGGCGGGAAAATCCTCCAGCGGCGTGCGGAACTGCATGCCGGCATTGTTGACGAGAACGTCGATCGGCTCGCTGGCTTGCTCGAAGGCGTCGATTGCGGCCCTGACGGCGTCGTGGTCGGTCGCGTCGAAGGCAAGCGTCGCAGCGCCTGGAATCTGCCCAGCCGCAACCGTGAGCTTCGCCTCGTCACGGCCGTTGAGCACCACTCTGGCGCCGGCCTCGGCTAGCCCTTTGGCCAAAGCAAATCCAATGCCCTGAGAGGAGCCGGTCACGAGCGCGGTGCGCCCGCCGAGATTGAACAGATTGGATGACATTTTCCGATTGCCTCTTGTCGCCGAGCGTCTTATGTTATCGATAACATCATCTGTCAAGTCAAGTGGAGAGAATAGCGATGCAGCGGCCTCACATCCTTCAGGTTGGACCCTATCCGGCATGGGACGAGGAGCCGCTCAACGAAGCCTTCACGGTGCACCGCTATTTCGCGGCCGACGACAAGCAGGCTTTCCTCGCCGGGATCGGGTCGCAAGTGCGCGGCATAGCCACGCGTGGCGAGCTCGGCGTGAACCGCGCCATGATCGAGGCGTGCCCTTCGCTTGAGGTTGTTTCCGTCTACGGCGTCGGTTTCGATGCGGTCGATCTCGCGGCATGCCGGGAGCGAGGCGTGCGCGTCACCAACACGCCGGACGTGCTGACCAACGACGTCGCCGATCTCGGCATCGCCATGATGCTGTGCCTGTCGCGCGGCATGATCGGCGCCGAACGGTGGGTGCGCGACGGCAGCTGGGCGGCGAAGGGGCTCTACCCGCTCAAGCGCCGCGTCTGGGGTCGGCGGGCCGGCGTTCTCGGTCTTGGGCGCATCGGCTACGAGGTAGCCAAGCGTCTCGCCGGCTTCGACATGGACATCGCCTACAGCGACGTCGCGCAGAAGGATTTCGCCCCGGATTGGACGTTCCTCGCCAATCCGGTCGAGCTGGCGAGGCGTTCGGACTTCCTGTTCGTGACGCTTGCCGCGTCGGCCGCGACGCGCCACATCGTCAACAAGGATGTGCTTGCGGCACTCGGCGAGGACGGCATGCTGATCAACATCTCGCGCGCATCCAACATTGACGAATATGCGCTGCTCGACGCGCTCGAGGCAAAGGTGCTCGGCTCCGCCGCGCTCGATGTGTTCGAGGGGGAGCCGAAGCTCAATCCGCGCTTCCTGACGCTCGACAATGTGTTGCTGCAGCCGCACCATGCGTCGGGCACGATCGAAACGCGCAAGGCCATGGGCAAACTGGTGCGCGACAATCTTACCGCCCATTTCGCCGGCCAGCCGCTGCTCACGCCGGTGCTTTAGGCTCGTCCTGCGCGGATTCGGATGGAAAACCGCTGCACATTGTTCCTGGAATTGCCCGAGGAGTTCACTGACCATGAAGTCGATCGTCATCCACGCCGCGAAGGACCTGCGCATCGAGGACCGTCCGGTTGAGGCGCCGGGCCAGGGGCAGGTGCTGTTGCGTCTCGCCGCCGGCGGCATATGCGGCAGCGACCTGCACTACTACAATCATGGCGGCTTCGGAACGGTGCGCCTGAAAGAGCCGATGATTCTCGGCCATGAGGTCTCCGGCGTCATCGAAAAGCTCGGCCCCGGCGTCGACGGGCTGCGGCCTGGCCAGCTGGTCGCGGTCTCGCCGTCGCGGCCCTGCTACGGCTGCCGCTACTGCCGCGAAGGGATGCACAACCAGTGCCTCAACATGCGCTTCTACGGCAGCGCCATGCCATTTCCGCACATCCAGGGCGCGTTCCGCGAAATGCTTGTGGCGGACGCGCTGCAATGCGTGCCGGCCGACGGATTGAGCGCTGGCGAGGCGGCGATGGCCGAACCGCTGGCGGTTTGTCTCCACGCCACACGCCGGGCCGGCGAAATACTCGGCAAGCGCGTGCTGGTGACCGGCTGCGGACCGATCGGCCTCTTGTCGATCCTCAGCGCGCGGCGGGCGGGCGCTGCCGAGATCGTCGCGGTCGACATCACCGATTTCACCCTGGCGATGGCAATGCGCGCCGGCGCCGACAAGACCATCAACACAAAAACCGATCCGGAAGGGCTGGCGCCGTATCTCGCCAACAAGGGGACGTTCGACATCCTCTATGAATGCTCGGGTGCCGCGGCGGCACTGGCGCAGGGCATCGCGGCGCTGCGTCCTCGCGGTACGATAGTCCAGCTCGGCCTCGGTGGTGCCGAGATGGCGCTGCCGATGTCGGCAGTCACCGCCAAGGAACTGACGATCAACGGTTCGTTTCGCTTCCATCCCGAATTCGCCGTCGGAGTCGAGCTGATGCGCAAGGGGCTGATCGACGTGAAGCCGCTGATCACGCATACGGTGGCATTCAGCGAGGCGCTTTCCGGCTTCGAACTCGCCAACGACCGCAGCCAGGCGATGAAGGTCCAGATTGCCTTCGCCTGAGCTGCAACGACGCGTTGCATTCCGCTGTGATATCGATAACGTACGGCCATGCAGCCTTCGCCAAAACGCCCGACCATGGCCGATGTCGCGCATCGCGCCAACGTCTCGACGATGACCGTGTCACGCGCCTTCAAACGCGACGCTTCGGTCAGCGCCGACACGCGCGACCGCATCCTGAAGGCGGCCGAAGAGCTCGGTTACGTCTTCGACAGCATCGCCGCCAACCTGTCGTCGCGGCGCTCCGGCTTCGTAGCGGCCACAATCCCCTCGATCAACAACGCCAACTTCGCCGACACCGTGCGCGGCATGACTGAGGGCCTGCGCGACAGCGGGCTGGAGATACTGCTCGGCTTCACCGACTATAATGTCGAGGAGGAGGAGCGCCTGGTCGGGCAGTTGCTGCAGCGGCGGCCGGAGGCGATCATCGTCACCGGCGGCCGGCACACGCAGCGCTGCCGCAAGATGCTGGCCAATGCCGGCGTGCCGGTGGTGGAGACGTGGGACCTGCCGAGCGAGCCGATCGGCCATGTCGTCGGCTTTTCCAATGCCGAGGCCGGGCGGCTGATGGTCGACCACTTCGTCGCGCGCGGCTATTCGAGGCTGGGCTTTATCGGCGGCGATACTTCGCGCGACACGCGCGGCCTCGACCGCCGGCGCGGCTTCGTCGCGGCGCTGCAGGACCGCGGCCTCGATGCCTCGCGCGTGATCGCCTCCGGCGTGCCGCCGATCTCGATGCGCGAGGGTGCCGCCGCCATGGTCGAGATGATCTCGCGCTGGCCGGACACGCAGGCGGTGATGTGTGTGTCCGACCTTTCGGCCTTCGGCGCGCTGATGGAATGCGTGCGGCGCGGCATCCGCGTGCCCGAAGATGTCGCCATTGCCGGCTTCGGCGCCTATGACCTTGCCGAGCAGTCGGTGCCGCCGATCACCACCATCGATGTCGGCGCGCATGAGATCGGCATCCGCGCCGCCGAGCTGGTGCTCGACCTGCTCAATGGCCGGCGCGTGGCCGGGGATAGGGTCGTTGTCGGCATGACGCCGAAGGTGATCGTGCGGCAAACCGCCTGACAACAGGGAAATGCAAACGGCCGGCGAGATGATCACGGGCCGTGTTCTGCAGCCTATCCGGAGTTTCGGTCAGCCTATTTGCCCCAGATCTTCTTGTACTGGTCGCGGTAGCCGTTGCCCGGATCGAACCGGTTGTCCGGCCCGCCGTCGAATTCGACATTGTCCGACGTCACAACATGCAGCGGCGAGATGTAGCCAGACCATTTCTCGCCGGCCATGGTGCGGTTGAGCTCATCGACGAGCTGCCAACCTTGCAGGTTCAGGGGTTCGGCAACCGTCACCTTCTGGAACTGGCCGGAGCGGATGCGCTGGTAAGCCGATTCGGAACCGTCGCCCGCCGCCACGTTGATCGGAGCGTCGGTGCCGGACTTTCCGGCCGCCGCCAGTGACGGTCCCATGAAGTCGAAATAGAGGTCGTTGATCGCCAATGAGTGAGTCCACTGGTCGCCGTATTTCTGCAGCAGCGAGGTGGTGAGCTGCGGCATGCGTTGCGAGGTCTCGGCGATTGGCGTGTCGACATATTCGAGCACTTTGCCGCCGAGATCCTCGATTTCCTTCTTCATGCGGTCGGCCTTGGCGATGGCGATCTGGTAGGTCGAGTCGGTGAAGATGATGACGCCGGGCTTGCCCTTGGCGTCGACAAAAGCCCAGTCGGCGGCAGCCTTCGACACTTCCATCGGATCGGTCGAGACGTTGGCGATGATGCCGAGATCGTCGATCGGACCGACCGTCGGCGCCGCATGCCATGCCGCCATCGGAATCTTGGCCGCCCTGGCCTGCTCCAGCGCCGGCTTCTGCTCGACGGCATCGAACCCGTTGATAATAATGCCGTCGGGATTGAGCGCCAGCGCCTGGCCGAAGGCCGCGGTGCGGCCGCCGATGGAGCCGGCGCCGTCAAGTGTCTTGACGGTCCAGCCGAGGGCTGCCGCTGCTTCCTCGACGCCCTTGGTGACGCCAAGGATGCCGCCGTTCTTCATGTCGGCGCCAAGCACCACGATCGTCTTGCCGGCCGCGCCCTTCGGTCCGGTCGTCGGGCCATCCCATTTGTCGACCTTACTGGCATATTTGCCGACCACTGCCTTGGCGTCGGCCATCGGGTCGGCCCGGGCGGTCGAGGCGATACTGAGCGCCAGGCAGGCGACGCCGAGCTGAAGGACTGTTCTGCGATGCATGTTTCTTCTCCCATCAAGCATTGTCGGTTTTCTTTGTTGGTTGGTGCGCGGGTGATTGGCCGGTGGATGGCGGCGGCACGACAGCGCCGCGGCGGCGCTGCGCGTAGCCGGCGATGCCGATCGCCACGAGCAAGGTGACGCCGTTGAAGAGCGGCTCGACCCAGAACGAGCCACCGAACTGCTGGATGCCGGAAATGCCGGCGGCGAGGATGACGACGCCGATGATCGTCCCCCAGACATTGACGCGGCCGGGTTTGATGGTGGTCGATCCCAGGAAGGCGCCGACCAGCGCCGGCAATAGATATTCAAGGCCGACGCTGGCCTGGCCGATGCGGAGCTTGGAGGCGAGCAGCACGCCGCCAAGCGCCGTCAGCGCGCCCGAGGCGACGAACGCGCCCATGACGAATTTCTGCACCGGTATGCCGTTGAGCGCTGCAGCCTTGGGATTGGCACCGATGGCGTAGAGGTAGCGGCCGATCGGCATGTATTCGAGCACAAGCCACATCACCAGTGCCAGGACGATCACGTAGTAGCCAGTGATCGGCAGGCCGAACAGCATCGTCCCGTTGAGGGCGAGGAAGCCTTCGGGAAGCACGCCGACGACCTGCCGGCCGCCCGTGTACCACATCGCGAGTGCATAGAGCACGGTGCCGGTGCCGAGCGTGGCGATGAAGGAATCGATGCGTGCCACCTCGACCAGCAGGCCGTTGATGAAGCCGGTGACGACGCCGAGCAGCAGGACGATCAGCACCGCGATCGGCCAGGGGATGCCGAAGGCGGTCTGCAGGCTGATGGCCAGGATATGCCAGAGCACGATGCCGTAGCCGACCGTCAGGTCGATGCGGCCCGAAGCCATGGGGATCATCGCCGCCAGCGACAGCAAGGCGATGATCGCCTTGTCGGAGACGATGGAACGCAAATTGAGCAGCGTCGGGAAGGTGCGCGGCAGGAGCAGCGAGAACAGCAGGATGAGCAGCAGCGTCAGGATCGGCAGGCCGTAGACCGGCAGGTAGCGCGCCGCCCTCTGGCCAAAGCTGAGCCCGGAGAGTTCCGAGCGGGTCGGCTCCAGCGCAGTCGATTTGATCGAGTTCATGGACACTCCTCAGGCGGCTTCGGACACGGAGGCGGCATGGATAAGCGCCGCCGTCGTCAAGGCATCGCCGGCCAGTTCGCGCACGACGCGGTTGTGCGAGAAGACGAGCGCGCGATGGCAGATATGCGCTACTTCCTCGAAATCGGTGGAAACGACGACGACCGCCAGCCCGGCTTCGACAGCTGCCGCGATCAGCCGATAGATTTCGGCCTTGGCGCCGACATCGACACCCGCCGTCGGATCCTCGGCGATCAGCAGCTTGCGACCCGTCGCCAGCCAGCGGCCGACGACCACCTTCTGCTGATTGCCGCCGGATAGCGCCTCGATCGGCAGGTGCGGGTCGTTCGGCCGCAGCCCGAGCCGGGTACCGAGCTCCTGCGTCAGTTCGCTTTCCCGCGCCGGCGTCATGAAGGAGAAAAGCCCGCGGCCGACGGCGGACGGGTTGAGATACATGTTTTCGCGCACGGACAGCGACAGCGCTACCGACTCCTCGGTGCGGTCGCGCGCAATCAAGCCGACACCGGCGGCAAGGGCCGCACCGACCGAGGACAGGTCGAGGCGTTTGCCGTCGAGTAATACAGTGCCGTCGAAAGGCTCGGCGCCGAACAGCGCGCGGCCGACGGCCTCCTGTCCAGCACCACGCAGGCCAACCAGTCCCAGAAGTTCGCCAGACCGCGCCTCGAAGTGGACCGGTCCGACATTGCCGCAGCGCAAATCCTCGACCTTCAGCCGCTCGGGTCCGTCCTGCCAGCGCGACTTGGCGAACATCTGGTGCGCCGGGCGGCCGACGATGAGATCGACCAATTCCTGCGGCGTCGTCTCGGCGACCGGCTTGACCGCCACCATGCGGCCGTCCCGCATGACGGCGACCCGATCGGCGATGCGGAACACTTCATCCAGGCGGTGCGAGACATAGATCATGCCGACGCCGCGCTCGCGCAACGGTCGCAGTGCCTGGAACAGGCGTTCGACCTCATCCGCGGGCAAGCTTGCCGTCGGCTCGTCGAGTACCAGCACGTCGGCTTCGGTAGCGAGCGCGCGGGCGATGGCAACCAGCGATTTCTCGGTGCGCGAAAGATCCTGGACGCGCGTCGCCGGATCGAAGGCGCAGCCGACCAGGGCCAGGGCGCTCTCGGCACGACGCTCGGTGTCGCGCCAGTCGATCAGGCCCGAGCGGCGCGAGAAACCCTGCGCCATGCCGACATTCTCGGCCACCGTCATCCATTCGATGAGCCCGAGATCCTGATGGATGAACGCGACCTTTTGCGGCAGGTTGGGGCGAGGCGGGCGGTGATGATAGTCCTCGCCGCGAAAGCGGATCGCGCCCTGGTCGCGCTTGTAGATGCCGGCCAGCGTCTTGATAAGAGTCGATTTGCCGGCGCCGTTCTCGCCCAGCAGCGCAACGATCTCACCCTCGTGGATGTCGAGCGAGACCGACTTCAACGCCAGCGTGCCCCCGAAGCGCTTGGAGATGTCGATGAATTCTATGAGCTTGGGCCGCATCCATGGCCCTCCCAAGCCAAACAAACGGATCTGAATTGGCACTGATGTTATCGCTAACATTTTTGCGGGTCAAGTCTTGAAAATGGCTCGCCCCGAAGGCTATCGATAGCTCCGGTTTCGCGGAGGATGAAGCATGTTCGGAGACACAGAGGGCACTGGCTTCGAGGTTCTCGACGAGCGGTTCGAGAGCTGTTTCGTCGGCCATGTGGCGGTCGAGCGGCTGTGGACGGGCGGGCGCTGGCTGGAAGGTCCGGCATGGTTCGCGGCCGGGCGGTATCTGGTTTTCTCGGACATCCCGAACGACCGCATCATGCGATACGACGATACCAACGGCGTGGTCTCAGTGTTTCGTGCGCCCTCCAGCAACGCCAACGGCAACACAGTCGACACGGAAGGGCGGCTGGTTACCTGCGAGCATCGCGCGCGACGCGTCACCCGCACCGAGCATGACGGATCGATCACGGTGATCGCCGACCGTTTCGAAGGCAAGCGGCTGAACTCGCCAAACGACGTGGTGGTGCGATCGGACGGCACTGTGTGGTTTTCCGATCCGCCCTATGGCATCGCGACCGACTATGAGGGCGACCGCTCCGAGCAGGAGATCGAGGGCTGCCACGTCTACCGCGCCGACCCCCTAACGGGCGAGGTGGCGCGCGTCGTCTCGACGATGGCCAAGCCAAACGGTCTCGCCTTCTCGCCGGACGAGGCCATCCTCTATGTCGGCGACACCGGCATCACGCACCAGAAGGACGGGCCGCGGCACATCCGCAAGTTCGCCGTCGAAGGTGCGACGCTCGGGGAACTCGGCGTTTTCGTCACCTGCAGCGCTGGCCTGTTCGACGGGTTCAGGGTGGATACGGCCGGGCGTGTGTGGGCGGGCGCCGGCGACGGCATCCACTGCTTCGATCCCGACGGCACGCTGATCGGCAAGATCCGTATTCCGGAGACAGTGGCGAACCTCACCTTCGGCGGCGCCAAGCGCAACCGCCTGTTCATCACTGCGCGGCAGTCGCTCTATTCGGTGTTTGTCGTCGCCAATGCGGCAGCACGAGCGTGAGTTGGAAGAGAGGGATGTTTTGCGATGAAGTCAGACGCCTACGCGCTGCTTCCTGCGAGCTTGAGCCTGTTCCGCATGCGCTTCCCGCACCTGCGGCCTGGCGCTTACCTCGGGCACACCCACGTCCCACCAGGCGTCGCCTGGTGTCCAGGTGAAACCATCGGACACCAGCGTGATGACCGTCGTCCGGTCCGTTCCGAGTGCCCAATCGACGGCTTGCGGGAGGTCCGCGAGGCTGTCGACACGCCGGGTGAGCGCGCCCATCGATTCGGCGTGCTTCACAAAATCGACGCTGAACGGCTCCTTGACACGGCAATCCTTGATCAGGTTGTTGAAGGACGCCGCGCCCTTGGCATTCTGGAGACGATTGATGACGGCGTAGCCGCCATTGTCGCAGACGATCACCACCATCTTATGGCCCGACAGGACCGTGGAATAAATGTCTGAGTTCATCATCATGTAAGTGCCGTCACCGATCATCACGATCGGGGTTCGCGTGGGATCGGCCAGCGCGGCGCCCCAGCCGGCGGCAATCTCGTAACCCATGCACGAGAAGCCGAATTCACAGTCGAACGTATTGGGCGACTTGACGCGCCAGTTCTTCATGACCTCGCCCGGGAGGCCGCCCGCGGCCGTGATGACCAGGTCGCGCTCGCCTGCGCGTTCATTCACTATGCCGATGACCTGGGCGTAGCTGGGAACGGGCTGGTTGGTCGGCTGCTGATACCCGTCCAGCGCCTTGTTCCACTTGGCGAACTCTATTCGGCCCTTCTCGGTCCATTCGCGTGGTGCTTGCCACTGTGCGAGTGACTGCCCCAATTCGCTGAGCGTGGCGAGAGCATCGCCTACCACGGCCAAGGCACGATGCTTGGTCGCGTCCCAGCGGGCAGCGTTGATGGAAATGAATTTGGCGTCCGTTGCGAAAGCGCTCCAGGAGCCGGTGGTGAAGTCCATCAGCCGGGTGCCGACGGCAACGATCACGTCCGCTGAAGCGGCAAGCGCGTTAGCCGAGGTTGAGCCGACGATGCCGATTGGGCCGACATAAGCAGGATGATTGTGGCTTACGGTACTTTTGCCGGCGATCGTCTCACACAACGGAATGCCGTGGATGAGGGCCAGGTCGGCCAACACCTGCTCGGCGCCGGAGTAACGGGTGCCGCCGCCAGAAATGATCAGCGGGCGCTTGGCTGCCTTCAGCAGCTTCACCGCTTCAGCCAGCCGATTGGCGTCGGGGCGTGGTCGCGGGATCGCGTGCACCGTCTCTGCGAAGAATTCCTCTGGGTAGTCCCAAGCCATCTCCTGCACGTCCTGCGGCAGTGCAATGAATGCCGGACCGCAATCGGCCGGATCCAGCATGGTGGCTACTGCCTGGGGGAGGGAGGAAATTATGCCTTCAGGATGGACGATGCGGTCCCAATAGCGGGTCACCGCCTTGAAGGCGTCGTTGACGTTGATGGTCGGATTGCCGAAATGCTCGACCTGCTGCATGACTGGGTCGGGGCGGCGATTGATGAACGTATCGCCAGAGAGCATCAGCACCGGAAGACGGTTCGAATGGGCCACGCCGGCGGCAGTGACCATGTTGAGGGCGCCCGGGCCGATCGATGTTGCGGCCACCATGATCTGGCGGCGGCGCTTGGCTTTTGCGAAACCGATCGCCGCGAGGGCCATCGACTGCTCATTCTGCCCGCGCCACGTGGGCAACCGATCCTGGACCGCTTCCAGCGCTTCCGATAGGCACGTCACGTTGCCGTGGCCGAAGATGGCGAAGACGCCCGGAAAGAGCGGAACTCTCTCCCCGTCGACGATCGTGAACTGATTGCAAAGATAGCGGACCAGGGCTTGCGCCATGGTCAGACGGACGACTGACATTTGATTCCTCCGGGCATCGCGGCAACTCATGCCGAATGATGAATTCAATTCTTATTGCAAATTTTGATTTTTTGCAAGCGCCATTGCAGAAGGTAACGCAGACTCGGACCACCGGTTTTCAACGTGTAATTTCAACACTGGTAAACCAAGGGCAAAAAAGCCATCATGCAACGAAAATTGCAAGGATGTCGGTCGTGGAAGAGAAAGTCAAAGCCCCAAAGGACTACGAGGAACTCATCCGCTTGATCCACGATCGGTATGAGCAGATGAGTAAGTCATACCAGAAGATAGCGTTGTATCTCACGCAGAACCCGAATGATGTCGCGGTGCGATCCGTGAACGCGATCGCTGAAAGCAGCGGCGTTCACGCATCGAGCTTCGTGCGCTTTGGCCAGGCACTGGGCTATGAGGGTTTCAAGGATCTGCAAACCCTTTTCCAGAAGCGATTGTCCACCGCGGCGCCCGGCTTTGAGGCGCGCATCAAGGCGCTGGAGACGGAACTGGGGGCGCGAACCGACCGCAGCGAATTCGCTTTGATGCACGATCTGGTGGTCCGTGACATCGCCTCGCTGCAGGAGATGCTGACAGCTATCCCGCCGGAGGACTTGGCCGAAGCGGTCAATCTTCTGGAGAAAGCCGACGTCATATATTTGATCGGGCAATTGCGCTCGGCGCCAGTGGTGGAACTCCTGCGCTACATATTGACGATGCTGGGTAAGCGATGCACGTTGCTGGACCCTGGCGGCGGGCTGGCCACGCACATGGCTCGTGCGATCCGCCCGCAGGATGTGCTTTTCGCGGTGTCGTTTCGCTTCTATGCAAACGAGGTCGTGAATGTTGTGGAGGAGGTTGCCAGCAGGGGCATTCCCATCGTGGCGATTTCGGACAGCACCCTGTCGCCGCTGACCAAGGGCGCACGCGTGCTTTTTGCTGTCCCAGAGCACGAATACACGTTTTCAAGATCGCTCGCGGCCCCGATGTGCCTTGCTCAGGCGCTAACCGTGGCGCTGGCGGCGCGCTTGCAGAACAACGGCATTGACCCGCGTATCCCGATAGTCACCGGGCAATAGCCCTCTTACCTCGCCGGTCGGCTTCCAGTGCTATTTTTGCCCCTTACCATGGCAGAGATACACGCGGTGGCAGCATAAGTTCAATTGCAGAGCAGGCAGACAATGCGCTCTGCTCTCGCAATGAATTTTGCAGATCGGTTCTCTCCTAAAAGAAAATTGAAAGCGAATTGACTCACAGTTCGTTGCAGAATATGCATGATCTGCAATTATCGTTGCGGATCGATCTAAGGAGCACCGCTGGCTTAAGCGCGGGGCAATCCTTTTCTTTTGCCATCGAATATCGGGATAGTGGCTTCAAGACCGTAATGAGAGGCGGAGAGATTCCCCGGGGAGATCGGGGATTCCGGTTCAATCGGTGCAGCCGGACACCAATAGGTGGAGGAGTGACACAATGAAGAAACTGATTTTGGGCGTCGCCTTCGCGGCGCTGATGAGTTCATCGGCCATGGCCGCCAAGATCGGCGTCTCGATGGCCAAGTTCGACGACAATTTTCTCACCGTGCTGCGCAACGGCATGATCGAGCAGGCCAAGGGCATGAGCGGCGTCGAGCTGCAGGTCGAGGACGCACAGAACGACGTCGCCAAACAGCTCGACCAGATCAAGAACTTCGCCGCTTCGGGCGTCGATGCCATCATCGTCAACCCGGTCGACACCTCGGCCACCCAGGCGATGTCGGATGCGGCCGCCGCGGCCAAGATTCCGCTGGTCTATGTCAACCGCGAACCGGTCAACGTCGACAAGCTGCCCGACAACCAGGCCTTTGTCGCTTCCAACGAAGCTGATTCCGGCACGCTCGAAACCAAGGAAGTCTGCCGCCTGTTCAAGGAAGCCGGCAAGAAGGAAGCCAATGTCTATGTGATCATGGGCGAGCTTTCCAACCAGGCCGCCGTGCAGCGCACCAAGGACATTGAAGAGGTGATCGCCACGCCGGACTGCAGCTTCATCAAGATCATCGACAAGCAGACCTCGAACTGGGATCGCGACCAGGCCCAGAACCTGATGACCAACTGGCTGTCGACCGGCAAGAAGTTCGACGGCGTCATCGCTAACAACGACGAAAGCGCCATCGGCGCTATCCAGGCGATGAAGGCCGCCAACATCGACATGAAGGCAGTCGTCGTCGGCGGCGTCGACGCCACTCAGGACGCGCTTGCCGCCATGCAGGCCGGCGACCTCGACGTAACCGTGTTCCAGGACGCGGCCGGCCAGGGCGCGGGTGCGCTGGATGCGGCACTCAAGCTGTCCAAGGGCGAGAAAGTCGAACACAAGGTCTACATCCCATTCCAGTTGGTGACCCCCGCGAACATCGACAAGTTCCTGAAAAAGAACTGAGGTAGCAGACCGCTAGATAGGGGGCGGCGCTTAAGCTCAAACAACAACAGCGCCGCTCCGCCTTTCTCCTGTCGCGCGACCGCGACGGGAGGGCGATCTCGGCTGGCGGGAGGATCAAAGACGTGGCACAGACATCTCACGGCGTCGGCGGGGTCAGCTATGACGCCAAGAAGCGCACATGGCCGGCCGAATTCAACGTCTTCCTGGCGCTCGTCATCCTTGTCGTCATCTTCGAACTGATCGGCCGCATCTTTCTCGGCGACAGCTTCCTGTTCAACACCCGCAGCGACGTCTCCGGCATCTTCAACGAGGCCCGCCTGCAGATCATCATCCTGCAGGTGTCGATCGTCGGCATCATCGCCATCGGCGTCACGCAGGTGATCATTACAGGCGGCATCGACCTGTCCTCGGGCTCGATCGTCGGCGCGACCGCCATGATCGCCATGAGCTTCGCCCAGGTCGCGACCGTCAACGGCAACCCGAATCCCAAGGCGATGTTCCTGGCGCAGGGCTGGACCGACCTTCCTGTCATCGTGCCGGTGCTGGTGGCGATCGGCTGCGGCCTGCTCGCCGGCTTCGTCAACGGCGCGCTGATCGCCTACACGCGCATTCCGCCCTTCATCGCCACGCTCGGCATGATGGTGACCGCGCGCGGCATCGCCAAATGGTGGTCCAAGGGCCAGCCGATCTCGTTCCCGACAGACAGTTTCGCCGCGATCGGCAAGGGCCTGATGCCAGTCATCATCTTCCTGTCGCTGGCGGTGCTGTTCCAGCTGATCATGACCTACACCAGATATGGAAAGCATTGCTACGCGATCGGCTCCAATGAGGATGCCGCGCGCATGTCGGGCATCAAGATCGCCAACCACAAGATCCTCGTCTACGTCATCGCTGGCATACTCGCCGCGCTCGCCGCCGTGGTGCTCTCTTCCAAGAATCTCACCGCCCAGGCCGGCATGGGCGTGATGTATGAACTCGACGCGATCGCCATGGCGGTCATCGGCGGCGTTTCGCTGTCGGGCGGCCGTGGCTCCATCATCGGCACGGTGATCGGCTCGCTGATCTTCGGCGTCATCATCTCCGGCTTCACCTTCCTGCGCCTCGACGCCTACTACCAGGAGATGGTCAAGGGCGTGATCATCGTCGGCGCGGTCGTTCTCGATCAGTGGCGCCAGCGCATGCGGGCATTGAGGGCTTGACCATGTCAGATATCGTCCTGAAGACCGAAAACCTAACCAAGCGCTATGGCGGCGTGCATGCGCTGGAAGGCGCCAACTTCGAGCTGCGTAAGGGCGAGCATGTCGCCATCATGGGCGACAACGGCGCCGGCAAGTCGACCTTCGTGCGCCAGATCACCGCCGTCGAGCAGCGGACCAGCGGCCAGGTCTGGTTCGACGGCAAGGAAGTGAATTTCGCCGGCCCGATCGAGGCGCGCGAGGCGGGCATCGAGACGGTGTTCCAGAATCTGGCGCTGGCCGACGATCTCGACGTGCCGTCGAACCTGTTTCTCGGCCGCGAAAAAGTACTGTTCAATCTGGGGCCATTCTCCATCCTCGACCGCAAATACATGCGCAAGGCGACCGAAGCCGCGCTGGTGCGCACGGCGGTGAAGATCCCCAATCTGTCCAACACCATCCGCCACATGTCGGGTGGCCAGCGCCAGTGCGTGGCGATCGCTAGGACCGCGACCTTCGCCTCCAAGCTGATCATCATGGACGAGCCGACGGCCGCACTCGGCGTGCAGGAGACGGCGCAGGTCGAAAACATCATCCGCACGCTGAAGGACAATGGCGAGCCGCTGATCCTGATCAGCCACAATATGCGCCAGGTGTTCGACCTTTGCGATCGCATCGTGGTGTTCCGGCGCGGCCGCATCGTCGCCAATCTGCGCAAGGAGAATACCGACGGGCAGGACATCGTATCGTACATCACCGGCGCCAAGACCGGCGAGGCGGAGTTGCAGGCCGCCTGAGAATGGAAAAGACGTCTATGCCGCAAGAACCCCTGGCGCCGGCATCGACCAGATGGCGGCGCCCGGACCTTGCGTGAACTCGTTATGACGCAAGTCGGTCAGTCCGTCTGTTCATGGGTCAGCCCTCGACAGTGTAGCCCGCCGATGCCATGACGCGCAGCAGCTCGCGATGGCCGATCCTGGCCATTTCCAGCGGCGGGTTCTTGATCGGGTCCTGCTCGGCCTCGACGACAAACCAGCCTTCATAGCCGTGGCCGGCGAGCCGTTTGACGATGGCCTCGAAGTCGAGCGAGCCATCGCCCGGCACGGTGAAGGCGCCCTTGACGACCGCATCGAGGAAGCTTTCGCGGGAGCGATCCAACCCGTCGATGACGGGCTGGCGCACATCCTTGGTGTGAACGTGGCTGATGCGATGGTGGTGATTGTCGATCACGCGCAGCACGTCGCCACCGGCAAAGGCCATGTGGCCGGCATCGTAGAGAAGGGGTAGCGCCTCACCAGAATGCTCCATCAACAGGTCCACGTCCTGCTCGGATTCGATCGGTGCCGCCATGTGGTGATGGTAAGCGATTGGCATGCCCTGCTCGGCGCACCATTCGGCGAAAGCGGTTATCTTCCGGCCATAGGCCTTGATCTCCTCTTCGCTCAGGCGACGACGGGTGGCGAGGGGCGCCGAGCGGTCGCCCTGGATTGTGCCCGCGGTCTCGCCATACACGATACAGGGCGCGCCCACGGCCTTGAACAGCGCCATCTGTTTGGCAATGCGGTCCTTCTCGCGGGCAATGTCGCCATCAAGCAGCAAGCCCGAGAACCAGCCCCCGCAGACTTTCATGCCATAGGTGTCGAGGATCGGTCCGAGCACGCCTGCATCCATCGGGAATCGGCGCCCGGTCTCCATGCCGGAAAAGCCAGCCTCCCGCGCTTCGGCAAGGCATCCCTCGAGCGAAATGTCACCACTCAGTTCCGCAAGATCGTCGTTCCACCACGCGATCGGCGCGATGCCAAGCTTGGCTTTCATGCTCTAATTTCTCCTTCCACAGAGGACGCAAATGGCTGCGTTGCGATCTATTATGAAATGTCTATTGACAAATCAATAGATGCTGCAATGATTATTGCAATACGGTTTTAGGGAGGACTGCGCCAACTCGCGCAGGGCACGCGGTCCATCGGATATGCCGAGGATCAGCGCCGCCGGAGGGTGCTCCAAACGGAGTGAAACACCCGTCCCGCAATGCCGGAATCTTGTGACCGCCGCGCTGTCTGCGTGGCGTGTCTCGTGCTGTTTTCAGGATGCTCAGATGTATGGCGACTACGGACTTTTCATCGACGGAGCCTGGCATTCAACGGGCGGAGGAGGCCTAACCCCGGTATTCAGTCCGGTTACCGAAAGGGCGCTCGGCGAGGTAGCTTGCGCGAATGGGGAGGACACTCGCGACGCACTCGAAAGTGCCCAACGGGGGTTTCGTTCATGGAAAGCCAAATCCGCCTTCGAGCGGGCTGATGCCCTGCATCGCATTGCCGATGAAATGCTGCGCCGCAAGGACGAAGGGGCGCGGATGATCTCCAGCGAGACCGGCAAGCCGCTGGCGCAGTCTGAGCGGGAATGGGCTCTCGCGGTCGATCAATTCCGCTGGCACGCCGAAGAGGCGCGTCGCATCTACGGGCGTGTCATCGAGAGCCGTGTCCCGGGCGGGCGTTTCGAGGTCCTGCATGAGCCTGTCGGCGTCGCCGCGGCCTTCACGGCCTGGAACTTCCCCGCAGCACTCGTGGCCCGCAAGGTCGCGCCGGCGCTGGCCGCAGGCTGCTCGATCGTGGTGCGTCCCTCGAGCCAAACCCCGGGCACGGCCATGGTCATGATTGACTGCATGCGAGCGGGCAACCTGCCTGCGGGCGCGGTCAGCCTGCTGGTCGGTCCGACGGATGCCACCTACACGCCCATCATGGCGTCGAAAATAGTCCGCAAAGTGTCCCTGACCGGCTCAACGCGGGTCGGTCAGCAGATGATCCGCGATGCCGCCGATACAGTCAAAAAGGTCTCGATGGAGCTGGGCGGCAACGCGCCGCTGATCGTCTTCGACGATGCCGATCTCGAGACGACACTCGGTGTGGCCGTGCCGACCAAATATGCCAATGCCGGCCAGGTCTGCGTCACGCCCGACCGCTTCTTCATCCATGAAAGCCTGCATGACAAATTCGTTGAAGGGTTCGTCTCCCGGGTCAAGTCGCTGAAGCTTGGCGATGGTCTCGACCCCTCGGTGCAGATGGGGCCGCTGATCAACGGCAAACGGCTCTCCGACATCGAGGCCGTAGTCGCGGAGGCCGAACGGCAAGGGGCAACGATCGCCGCTGGCGGCCGCCGTGCGGCGACCTTCAACGCCGGGCATTTCTTCGAGCCGACGGTGCTGACCAACGTCAGCGACGACATGGCGGTCTTCGCCGAGGAGAATTTCGGTCCGGTGGCGGCGATCACCTCGTTCTCCAGCGACGACGAGGCGCTGCAGCGCGCCAACACCTCCGATATGGGGCTTTCGGCCTATGCGTTCACGCAAAGCCCGAAGCGTGCACGCCGGGCGATTGCCGAGCTGAAGGCTGGAATGGTCGGCATCAATAGCTTCGCACTTGCTGCCTCGGAGGCGCCGTTCGGCGGTACCAATTTTTCGGGCATGGGCAGGGAAGGGGGGATCGAGTCGATCACAGATTACCTCGATACCAAGCTCGCCCAGGTCGTTTTCTAAGGGTTGCCGCCATGATCCCCAATACCCTCAAGAAGCTCTGGGCCGAAGGCCGTCCGACCATCAATGGCTGGCTCTCCATAGGCAACTCATTCACCGCCGAGATCATGGCCGCGCAAGGTTATGACAGCATTGGCATCGACCTGCAGCACGGTGCGCTAGACTACAACGCCATGCTGCCCATGCTGCAGGCCATGCGTGCCTCGGGCGTCACCCCGCTGGTGCGCGTCCCCTGGCTTGAGCCGGGCATCATCATGAAGGCGCTGGACGCGGGTGCCTACGGGATCATTTGCCCGATGATCAACACCGCGGAGGAAGCCGCACGATTTGTCTCCTGTGTGCGCTATCCGCCGGCCGGTCAGCGCTCTTTCGGGCCAACCCGCGCCAATTTCGCGGTCGGCGCCAACTATGCAACGGAAGCCAATGGCGAAATCCTTGCCTTCGCGATGGTCGAGACCGCAGACGCGATGGCTAATCTCGATGCGATCGCGGCCACGCCGGGACTCGACGGCATTTATGTCGGGCCGGCCGACCTGACCTTCAGCCTGCACGGCGGTCGCCTGCCTCCGGCCTTCGATCGCGAAGAGCCGGAAATGATCGAGGCTTTGCAAGCCATTGTGCGGGCCTGCCGCAAACACGGCATTCGCGCCGCGCTGCACTGCGGCACTCCCGAATACGCCGGGCGCGCCGTGGCATGGGGCTTCGACATGACCACCGTCTCCAATGACGTGCGTTTACTCGCCGGCGCCGCAGAAACCGCCGTCAAGCGGTTCAGGGCCCTGATGGCTGGAGCCTCAGCCAAGAGCGTCAACGCCAAGGGGGGCTACTGATGCCTCACGTGCTTGTTGCCGGCAAACTGCATCCAAGCGGTATAGCCCTGCTCGATCGGACGCCAGGCGTAACCTACGACTATGTCGAGGAGGTTTCCGAGCCAAGCTATGCCTCGCTGATCGGCAAGGCCGATGGGCTGGTCATTCGCACCCAGCCGCTTTCCGCGCCGACGGTCGACAAGGCACGCAACCTCCGCATCGTCTCGCGGCATGGGGTCGGCTACGACTCGGTTGATCTGCCGGCGCTCAATAAGCGCGGGATCGCGCTGGCGGTCGTCGGCGATGTCAATTCGGTCTCGGTGGCTGAGCACGCCATGATGCTGCTGTTAGCTGCCAGCAAGCGCACGCTGCGCGCCGATCGGGCCGTCCGCGAAAAAGGATGGAACTGGCGCAACAAGCTCGAGGCGTCAGAACTTGCGGGCAAGCGGCTGCTCATCCTGGGTTACGGCCGGATAGGTCGGCATCTTGCCCGCATGGCTGCCGGCTTTTCTATGGAGGTTGAAGCCTACGATCCGTTTCTCGAAAAGATTGGCTGGCCGGATGGTCCGGTGAGGCCGGCCTGCGACCTCGCCGCTGCGCTGGGCCGTGCCGACGCGATATCCGTGCATGCGCCCAAAGGCGAGAGGCCGTTGATCGGTGCCCGTGAATTCGAGCTCATCAAGCGTGGCGTCGTCCTGATCAATACCGCCCGTGGTGGCGTGGTCGAGGAGCTCGCTCTGATTGAGGCGCTGCGAACCGGCACGGTTGCGGCCGCGGGCCTCGATGTTTTCGACCAGGAGCCGCCAACGCCGGACAACCCGTTGCTGGCGATGGATCAGGTCATCCTCACGCCCCACATCGCCGGTCTTACCGTTGAATGCGGGGAACGCATGGCGCTGTCGTCGGTCAAGAACGTCCTCGATTTTTTTGAAAGCAAGATCGATCCCGCGCTGGTCGTCAATGGGGCCGAAATCAATGGGAAATGAGAAGCCCAAGCTGCGGGTCGGGCTGATCGGGACCGGTTTCATGGGCAAGACCCATTCGTTTGGATTCGCCGCAGCGGAACGTGTTTTCGATCTTCCGTTCGAGCTCGAGCTTCATACCATCGCGGACCGTACCGAAGAACTTGCCGGCGCAGCCGCGCGGACGCTCGGCTTCAAGAACGCTACCGGAGATTGGCGCCGCCTTGTCGGCGATCCGGACATCGATCTCGTCGACATCACCGCGCCAAACGCGTTCCACCGCGAGATGGCGCTGGCCGCTATCGCCGCCGGCAAGCACGTTTATTGCGAGAAACCGCTTGCTCCGCGTGCAGCCGAGGCCGCCGAGATGGCAAATGCTGCCGTGGCTGCCGGCGTGCGCACCCAGGTCGGGTTCAACTACCTTTGCAATCCGATGATGGCCCTGGCCCGTGAACTCATCGCGACCGGTGAGCTTGGCGAAATCCGCAGCTATCGCGGAATCCACGCCGAAGACTACATGGGCGATGCTGAAAGTCCCTTCACCTTTCGCCTCGACCCGGTTGGGGGCGGTGCGCTGGCCGATCTCGGCAGTCATGCCTTGGCGACCGCCGAGTTCCTTCTCGGCCCGATCGAGCGCGTTCTTGGCGACGAGGTCACCGTCATCAACAGTCGTCCGGACGGCAAGGGCGGCCGTACCGCCGTCGAGGTCGACGACATCGGCCGGGCTTTCTTGCGCTTCGCCAGCGGCGCCACCGGCAGCATCGAGGCGAGTTGGGTGGCGAGCGGCCGCAAAATGCAGCACGATTTCGAGATATATGGCTCGAGAGGTGCGCTGACCTTCAGCCAGGAGCGCTTCAACGAACTGCAATTCTACACCAATGCGGACGCCGGTCGAGTTCGCGGCTTCCGTCGTATTGAGGCCGGGCCTGATCATCCACCCTATGGGCTGTTTTGCGTGGCCCCCGGCCATCAGCTTGGTTTCAACGATCTCAAGGCCATCGAGGTCGCGCTGTTTCTCGAAGCTATCGCCGGGATCCGCGCCGAGCCATTCAGCTTCCGCTCCGGACAGCGCATCCAGGAACTTGTGGAAGCGATCCATACCTCGGCGACTGCAGGCCGTTGGGTCAGCACAGTTTGATGGCAATTTCGAATGCGGCGCCCGGGCGGTCGCCGAAGAACTTCATTCGACGGGCTTGCGCGTTTTGCAGGGCAGGAACTTTATCCTGTGGGCGTCGCACGTAGCCAGAATCCATGAGATAGGTGGTATCGGCGCGTCCTATTTTGCCGATACAGGATGGATCGCGCGAAGCCGGATGACGGCGAATCCAATGCCGCCCCGAAGCGATTCATGCGTTTTTGCAAGGAATATTGCTCGATCGCAAAGTTTCGGTATTGTGGGTGATCGAAAAAGGATCAGGCATGGACCACTTACGATCGAAGCCTCAGTCTGCCGGCGAGTTGATGACTATCTTGAACTCAGCTCAGGATAACATGGGCAGAGGCGGGCGTCGCGTGGCGAATTTCTTCATCGCGAACCTTGGCGAGACAGCCCTTCTGTCAGGTTCCGAGGTTGCCAGTCGCTGCGGCGTGAACGCATCCAGTGTGGTGCGTTTTGTCCAGACCTTGGGATTTTCGGGCTACCGGGAATTTCAATCAGTTCTCCAACAGCATCTGTCCGCCTCAATTGTGGAAGCCAGGCAGTCCGGCGCGGGTGGAATTACCTTGCCCGAGATTTCAAAACCGCTTCGTCTCGTTCTTCTTGCCGACTCAGGACGATCGTTCAACGAGGCTGCGGAAGCCGCCGCCAAGAACTTCAGCGCGCAATATGCATCGACTGAGATCGAAACGGAGTCGTATGCTTCATACGACGTCCAGCCTGAGGACTTTGCGCGCCGGATCGAGAGCGCGGCTGAAAAGTCCGATGGCATTATTCTGGTCGCCAGAGAGCATCCAGCAATCAACGATGCCGTGAGGGCGGCCACTGGACGGGGCCTCCCGGTGATCTGCCTGACCACCGATCTCCCTTTGTCAGGTCGAGTAGCCTATGTTGGCTCGGATCAATATGTGTCGGGGGCTACGGCAGCCTGGCTGTGTGGCCGAATGCTCCCGCGTGGGACTGCCGGCAAAGTCCTATTTGTTTGCAGCGTGCCGTTTCGCTGCCACCAAGATCGGGAGCAGGGATTCCGGCACGTCCTGCGATCCGAATTCTCAACCCTCGCTATCGATGAGAGGGTGAGCTCCAATGAGAGTATTGAGGTCATATACGAGGCAGTCCGGCGATACATCGCAAAGAGCGGTCCGCCGGCAGCCATCTACAACGTTTCAGGGGCCAACCTCGGGGTTGGGCGCGCATTGGAGGCTGAAGGTCTCAGTAATTCGACCGTCTTTGTCGGCCACGAATTGAACGCGAATTCCCGCTCTCTGCTCGAGCGGGGAATCATGGATGTGACGATCGGCCACGACTTCGATCGCGAAATTGCGCTATCGGTAGATTGCATACGGACGGCGCGCCAAGGCATCCAGCCTGTAAATCGAATTACGCAAAGCCAGGTTTTTACCCGCTTCAACTGCGCCACCTTCTGATTGATCGCAGTGTTCTGCGGCGAGTTAGGATGATTGGCGACGAAGTGGCGAATCCTTCTGTCGCCAGGTCGCCTCTCTAGATGGCCAGCTTGGCGACAGGCGTTGGAGGGGCGAAGGGGTAGGCGCCCCAGACCGACTGGTCGAAATTGATCACCGAGCCAGTCATCATCCCGGCATCCTCCGAAGCCAAAAATGCGACGGCCTTGGCCACCTCCGCAGGAGCCAACAGGCGCTCAAAAGGTTGTTCGGCCGCAGCCTTTTCGAGCCAATTTGCGTCTGCGCCGTGATACTCGCGCTGGATGCGATCCTCGCCGTCGGAAGCCATCCAGCCGATATTCAGCTGATTGACCCGGATCTTGTTCCGCATCGTTGCAAACGCCGTGTTGCGCGTCAGTGTGGCAAGAGCACCCTTGGAGGCGCAGTAGGATGCGATAAACGGCTGCCCGGCGAGCGCTGATGTAGAGCCAATGTTCACGATCGCACCTTCGATACTGTCTCGGACCATCCGTCGAATTGCTTCCTGCATCAAGAAAAAGGGAGCGCGCGTGTTGATCGCGAACATCCGGTCGAAAAGCTCCTCGCTCGTGTTGAGGATGTCACCACGGTCCGTAAGGCCGGCGGCATTTACCAGGATATCGACGCGCCCAAAGGCCGTATCCGCGGCCTCAATCACCGTCCGGCAATCGGCCACATTCGCCAGATCGGCCTGAACGAAGCGCACGACGCAGCCCGTTTTAGCCTCAATCGCTGCAGCGACGGCGCCGCCCTTGTCGGCGTTGCGCCCACAGGTGACAATTCCGGCCGCGCCCGCGTCTGCGAGATGCATGGCGATCGCAGCGCCCAGTCCCTGCGTCCCGCCGGTGACCACCGCGAATTTCCCATCGACTCTGTTCATTTTCAAGGCCTCCTCGGTCTGCAATGAATTTTGCAGAAGAAATCAATGCGGAATTAGTATTGACACACGTGCGGAAATGCAAGATATTTTGCATCGTGCACGCAAAGATTGGTGCTTGGCTTGCACGATAGGCCGCAGGGAGGAAATTGATGTTGCGTATCGCCGTGCTCGGCTGTGGCCGAATTGGTCAAATGCATGCTGCCAATGTCGCGCGGCATCCCCGATCCACGTTGGCGGCGGTATTTGATGTCAATTCAGAGGCGGCCGAAAAGGTCGCGGCGGCTCAAGGCGTTAAGGCCGCGGCCAGTGCAGAGGAGATTTTCGCCTCCGACACGGTGGACGCCGTTCTGATCGCCACGGCAACTCCCACCCACGCCGACTACATAGAAATGGCAGTCGCTGCGGGTAAGGCGGTGCTATGCGAGAAGCCGATCGACCTTAGCCTCGCCCGCGTCGAGGCGTGCGCCGCCAACATCGGCAAGACCAAAATCCCGATCCAACTCGGCTTCAACCGTCGTTACGATCCTGGGCACAGCGCAGCGCGAACTGCGATGCTGGCCGGCGATATCGGCGAACTGCACCAGGTCGTTATCACGTCCCGTGACCCCGCGTTGCCTCCAAGAGCCTATCTGGAGGCTGCGGGTGGGCTGTTCCGCGATATGACGATCCACGACTTCGATTTGGCTCGCTTCATGCTTGGCGAAGAGCCGACCGAGGTCTTCGCGCTAGCCAACGCACTCATCGATCCGGCGCTCGGAAAGGAACTCGATGAAGTCGACAGTGCGATGTTCATCCTGAGGACCGCGTCGGGCAAGCAGTGCCACATCAACAATTCGCGCACGGCGGTCTACGGCTACGATCAGCGCGTTGAGTTGATCGGGAGCGCCGGTATGCTTCTTTCCGACAACCGCAAACCCCACGAATTGCGACGCTTTACCGGCACGGCCGCCGAGGCAAGCCAGCCGTACCAGTTCTTCTTCCTAGAGCGCTACCTGGAAGCCTTCATGGCGGAGATCGACGGGTTCGTGGACTGTGTGGAGAAAGGCGCCGTTCCGCTGGCAAGTTTCGAAGATGGGCGCCGTGCGCTCATCCTGGCGGAAGCGGCTTACAAATCCATGAAAGAGGGACGTTTGGTGCGCGTCTCCGAGGTGGCTGCATAAGCATTCGGCGGCGGATCCGCAGGAGGATGAAAGATCCGCGCAGTGGGAGGAGTGGCGTTTGGTGAAGTATGGGCTCGCACGGATCGTCGTGTCGGGAAATGACCGAGACCGGCCCCGCGATGGCGCGGGCATCTTGGCTCCGCCTTCCTTGCGATCACGATCGAAGGAGAATCCCGACAGCGTGCCCGCACTCCAACTTCTCCAGCAGGGCTTCTTTCAGTGCTGCCGGCACTGCAATTGCATTTGCGCGTGACGACATCGCGAACGGTGTCTCATCGCAAGGTCGAACCTTTCTGTGGTGAGCACAGAAGGCCTAAGCGGTGTCAGGCCCCGCTCAACGGGCAGTCGGACCGCGCAACAAAAGGAGGAACCAATGAAATTTCCAAGTCTCCCCATTTCTCGCCGCAGGGCCGCCAGCACAGTGGCTTTCGGCGCGCTGTTCCTTGCAATAACCGCTGGGACCGCGCTTGCCGAATACAAAGCCGCGGACGTGAGGATCGGTTTCACCCCGAAGTTTCTCAAGGATGATTTCCAGACCCTGATGCTGGATCTCTCGAAGAAGGCCTTCGATGCAAAAGGTTTCACCCTGGTCGGTGCTCCTGATCCGAATGGCGATATCGCTGCCGAAGTCGATGCGCTCCAGAACCTGATTGCCAACGGCGCAAACGTTCTGGTCTTCGCTCCCATTGACGCAGCCGGAATCGTTCCCGCGGTCAAGAAGGCGAATGACGCCAACGTCCTCGTTTTCTCGATCGATGACGCCCCCGCGGGCGGCAAAGTGACGGCAACGGTGCGCGCGGACAATGTCGACGCCGGCGTTCAAGGCGCCAAGGAGATGGCCAAGCGCCTGCAGGCGAAGCCGTGCTGGACCGATAACAGCTGCATCGTGCTTGAGCTACAGGGTGCCCTGACCACACCAAACGGCCGCGATCGATCCGATGGTTTTTCCAAAACGCTGCATGAACTCGCGCCCAAGGTAAACCTGATACAGCGCCCGACCGAATGGACTGCCGATATGGCGGCCGATGCTGCGCAGAACGTCCTCACGCAGAATCCCTCGTTGAGCGGCATCTTCATGGCGTCCGAACTCATGGCCTCGGCCGTGAACGCGCAGCTCACCAACGGCGGCAAGGGCGCTCCGGTGGGTGACCCGAACTCGGTGATCCGCATCGCAATCGATGGAACGCCTCAAGGGCTTCAGCTGATCCGCAGCAAGGCCCTCGACGCGACGGTGTCACAGCCCCTGAGCGCCTATGCGACCAAGACGGCCGAGCTGATCGAACTCGTCTCCAAGGGTGGCAAGATCGAGATCGGGCCACGTGACGACGGCCAGGTCATCGATACACCCGTTGGACCGCAGTACCAGCTCAAGGCGACGCTGGTGACAGCCGACAATGTGGACTCACCTGATCTGTGGGCGAACAAGATCGGCAAGTAAGCAGGACCCAAGGGGAGGAGCCGAAGATCATGGACAACGCGCGACCCATCGTCGAGATGCGTGACATCGCCAAGACCTTTGGCTCGACCCGGGCTCTTCGCGGCGTGAATTTCACCGTCATGCGTGGTGAAGTTCACGCCCTGTTGGGCCGCAATGGCGCGGGAAAGAGCACGCTCGTTTCCACCTTGAGCGGATATGTTTCGGCCGATACCGGATCGATCAGAATCGGAGAGGTCGAGGTAGAAGCGGTCGGCCAACACTATGCGCCCAGCATTCGCAAGCTGATCGCCCACGTTCAACAAACCCCTCAGCTGTTCAACCTGCTGACGGTGGCGGAGAACCTTTTTGTAGAGAACCCTCTCGTCCGCAGAGGGTTCGGCGTGGTGAGCCACAAGCTGATGTTGGAGCGCGCCGCTGAGCTGCTGAGCGAATGGAATATGGACATCCAGCCCCGCTCGCTTGCAGGAGAGCTGGGCGCCGGGACGAGACAGCTGCTCGAGATCATGAAGGCCCTCAGTCGGGGTGTGCCCATCATGATTCTGGACGAGCCAACCGCGGCGTTGAGCAATGCGGAAAAACGGATTCTGTTCGAGCATGTGCGGGCACTCAAAGCCAAGGGAGTCTCGTTCGTCTATATCTCGCATCACCTGGACGAGGTTTTCGAGATTGCCGATACAGTCACGATCTTGAGGGATGGCAAGGTCGTGAAGGAACGCGAGCCAGTGGGGGGTCTCGACGTAGAGACCATCGCCGACCTTATGATGGGTGAAAAGACGGTCCGAAGCACGCGACAGGACTTCCTGACGGAGGAAGCCCCTGTTCTGCTCCAGGCCAAGGGAATTCGGCTCGACAGCTTTTCGGAAAAGGATATCAACTTTGCCGTTAGGGCGGGCGAGATCGTGGCCCTGGCAGGTCCGGTGGGTGGCGGGAAGGAAGCACTCGCGATGGTCCTTGCTGGCCAGCAAAGGCCTGAAAGAGGCGAGGTGATCAGCCCGCGTGGAAAGCTACCGACTATCGGGCTGGTTCCGACCGACAGGCATGCCAGCGGCTACGTTGGCATTCTGGGTGTTCGTGAAAATGTGGCGATCGGTGGCCTTGACGTCCTGTCCGGCAAACTTGGTTTTATCAGCAAAGGCAAGGAAGCCAAGCACGTCGGGCGCCTTGCCCAACAGACGAACGTAATCGCATCGTCTCTGGAGCAAGCGGTGAGCCAGCTCAGTGGCGGCAATCAGCAGAAGGTTGTTTTCGCGCGCGCGCTTTGTCGAGCTCCCGAGGTCATCATCGCTCTCAGCCCAACCCGCGGCGTCGATGTAGGAGCCAAGGAGCAGCTCTATTCGCTGTTACGGGATCTTGCCAGCAAGGGCTTAGGCGTTGTGGTGGTCTCGGACGAAGAAGACGAAATTGATCAACTGGCAAACCGGGTCGTTATCGTGTTCGAGGGGCACGTCGTTGATGAACTGGTGGGCGGATACACAATCAAAGATCTAATCCTGCGAATGGAGGGCGTCGTATGAGCACCGATATCGTGAGCAAATCCACGCCGAAGAAGGAACATTCCGGACAGTCACGACTATCCGTCTTTGGAAGCGCCTTTGTGGCCGGTGGTTATACGATGTACCCGGTCCTTCTCATACTGGTGATCGTTGGTGCCATCGTTGCTCCTCGGTTCGCCACGGCGGCCAATCTGCTGAATATCCTCGACCAGGTCAGCGTTCTGGGCCTGACGACAATCGGACTGACTTTCGTAGTCCTGATAGGTCGACTGGATCTCTCGCTCGAGGGAATTGTCGGCTTCGCTCCGATGTTGGCGGCTGTCACACTCGTGCCTGCGGCGGCTGGCGGGCTTGGATTGGAGTTGCCGAGTTGGACTGGCCTATTCGTTGCCCTGGGTACTGCGGGGTTGATCGGGTTTTTCAATGGTTTCATGGTCGTCAGGGTGGGTCTAAACCCGTTCATCTCGACGCTCGGGCTGCTTGTGCTGCTTCGCGGCGGAGTGCTGATCATTTCGAACGGGCGATCGATCTACTCTCCCGGCAAAGCGCTGACCTATCTCGGTTCCGAGAGTTGGCTCGGTGTTCCAGTGTCTGTGATCGTATTTATTGTGGTAGCGGCCGTGGTCGGCCTTGTCTTCCACTACCACCGCTATGGCCGCGCCTTGTATGCTATAGGCGGCAATGAAGACGCTGCGAGGGCCGCCGGCATTAACGTGGACAAGGTTATTTGGTCGGCGTTTGTCTTCGCGGCTCTCTTGGCGGGCTTAGCCGGTGTTCTGATGACGGGGCGCCTTGATTCGACGGTGACAACCCAAGGGCAGGGGATCATTTTCTCCGCCTTTGCCGCCGCGGTGATCGGGGGCGTAAGTCTTGGCGGCGGCAGAGGGACGATCGTCGGAGTTGTTAGCGGAGTGCTCTTGATTGGCGTCATCAACAACTTGCTCACGTTGGCGCAGGTTCCGTCCTTTTACGTTCAGGCATCGACCGGTGCCGTCATCATAGTGGCAGCGGTGCTGACGACGATCGCGAGCCAACGCTCGAGCGGCGTGCGAACCCGAACGTGAGATATTATGCCGGCAGGGACCAAGGGTTTCTGCCGGCATAACTGCCAAGCTCGAACGTGGAGGCGGCGGTGAAACGGAGACCAATCGGCCGGACTGGATTGGAAGTTACCGAAATCTGTTTCGGAACAGCTCCTCTCGGCGGGATGCCGGACACGTACGGCTATAGCGTCGACGAAGCGACGGCCCTTGCGACCATCCGAGCGATTTTCGACGGCCCGGTCAACTTCATCGACACTTCTCGCAACTACGGCTTTGGCCGTAGCGAGGAGCGGATTGGAACTGTGATCAGGGAGCGTGGTGGTCTACCTCCAGGATTTGTGCTTTCGACGAAATTAGACCGGGATATGAGTACAGGCCGCTTCGACGCCGTTCACGCCAGGCAGTCGCTCGAGGAGAGTCTTCTGGCTCTCGGTCTCGATCGCGTTCATATACTGCACCTTCATGACCCTGAGCATTCCGTGGATCTCAACGAGATCACGCGGCCAGGCGGTGCGCTCGATGAATTGTTTCGGATAAAAGAGGAAGGGCTCGCGACCGCCGTGGGGCTGGCAATGGGCCGTCTCGATATCATGTTGCCGATGGTCAAAGACTGGCCCTTTGATGTCCTGCTCAATCACAATCGCTTCACGCTTTTGAACCGATCGGCAGGTCCTCTCTTCGAGCTAGCCAATGAAAGAGGGATAGCTGTGTTCAATGCGGCTCCTTACGCTGGGGGCGTCTTGGCAAAGGGCAGTTCGCGGGTGTCTCGGATTACATATCAAGAGATTGATGAAACAATGCTCGCACCTGTGCGCCAGATCGAGGGGCTGTGCAGAAAGCATTCCGTGGCCCCTGGCGCGGCAGCACTGCAGTTCTCACTAAATGAGCCGCGGATAACCTCGACCGTTGTGGGTGTTTCAAAACCCGAAAGGATCGCCCAGACGCTTGAGTGGGCCACCGCGGCCATCCCTGAACAGGCTTGGGAGGATCTTGGGAAGATTGGGTATTCGGTGGATGATCCCGAGGCCCGGCGGATTTACAAGCCGGGCTAGTCTGCGTCATCAAAGGCGCACTGCCAAACGTTTGGCCGCGACCACGAACAGCAAGATCACCCCCCAAGCTGTGAGCGCCAGATGAGGGCTTAGTCCGATGATGTTGAAGCCGCTGGCGATGACTTGAAGAATGATCAGCGCGACGAACAGGCCAGCGATCTTTCCAAAACCGCCATACGGATCGATCCCGCCCAAGATGGCCGCGAGAACCGTTATCAATAAATAGGATTGTGCGATCTCGGCGCCGGCTGAATTGAACCGGGCCATCATGACAATGGCCGCAAGCCAGCACAACAGCGCCGACAGTACATAGACCCAGATTAGAACCCGGCCCGTGTCGACACCCGAATACCTGGTCGCCTCCGGGTTGGATCCGATCATGTGCATGCGGATGCCAAGCGGCGTGCGGGTAAGCAGCACATGAATGATTATCGCCACGACCGTGAACAGCAGGAACGAGGTCGGTACGCCCAGCACGGTTTCGTTGGACACCGCGATCAGAGCCTCGGGAAAGCCTGACACCGTGCGTCCGCGCGTGCAGTAAATGCTGATTCCATGAAGAAGCGTCATCGTGCCAAGCGTGACCAGGATGGGGTGAACGCCGGCGTACGCGACGAGGAAGCCTGTGATCAGGCCGGTCAGCACACAAAGCGCCAGCCCTGCCAGCAAGGCAGCTGTCATCCATAGCGCTAGCTCAAGGCCAGCGGCGTCCGGGGGCATCAGCGAAGTTAAGATCCAGGCCATCAGAAGGCCCGCCAGATTGGCGGTCGCGATAATTGCCAGATTGATGCCGCCCGATATCAGCGGAATTGCCATCGCCAGCGAGAGAAGGCCGAGTTCGGGCAGTTGGAACATCATCGCCTGCAGCGTCGCGGCGCGCAGGAAGATGCCCGGTTCCAGGACCGAAAAGACAGCCATCAGTGCCACGAGGAGCACAAGCAGGCCACCCTTGCCGATGATCGGCTGGCGCAAAAGCGCCATCACGCTGTCGAACTGGCTGTTGAGCTGTCGCACCCTTTGCTCCGACATCGGATTCCTCTCAACCGGCCTGGATGTGTTGCCGTCGAGTGGAACGCTTTTCAGCGTATCCGGTCATCACGATCGAGACCAGGATCGCCAGCCCGGTGACGACGCCGAAGAAGTACGAGGAAATACCGAGAAGATTGAGCCCGTTCTGCAGCATGGCCAGGAAGAGCACACCTAGCAGGACACCGGCCATCGATCCCTTTCCGCCGACGAGGCTGGCGCCGCCGAGGATGGCTACGGCAAGCACATTGAGCTCCTGCCCGGCCATCGCGGTCGGAACCGCCTGGTGAACGCGATAGGCCTGGATGAAGCCGCCGACTGAGGCGAGAAACCCAAGATAGCCATAGGCAAAGAGCTGGACGCCGAGCACGTTGATGCCAATACGGCTTGCCGCTTCCGGATTGCCGCCAAAGGCATAAACCTGCCGGCCGAGCCGTGTGTGCTTCATCAGAAAGTGCGTGAGCAGCACCACCGCCAGCATAACGAGGGTGGGCAGGCCGATCTTGACCACGTCGCCCGAGGCAAGGATTGTCCGGTAGACAACGACAGGCTCGGCCCACCAGTCGGGCAGATTGTAGATCTCATGCGCATCGGTGATGTAGATCAGGAGCGCGTAGTAGATGCTCGACGTCGCGATAGTGACGATGATCGAGCCGACGCGCAGAAAATGCACGAGCACCGCGTTCAGCGCCCCAAGTGCGGTACCAAATGCTGCCGCGATCACCAGCGTTGGAATGACCGGCATTTCGTAGGTGGTGGCAAGCGTCGCGGCCAGATATTGGGCGGCCGCCGCCGTGGCCGTGAACGAAATATCGATGCCGCCGCAGACCAGGACGACGAACACGCCGGCGGCGAGGATCGCTATCACCGAATAAGCCTCGACCAGGTTCACAAGGTTCGACGCCGTCAGAAAGTGTGGAGACGACGCGGTGAGAATGATGGCCGTCACGATGATGGCTGAGCCAAGGGCGCGTTCGGGCTGTCCGAAGATGGTCGCCACCAGTCTAGGCATGCACCGCCTCCGAGAGCTGGGCCTCGGCGACCGAGCCGGGCAGGAACTCGCCGACGATGCGGCCCTGTCGCATGTGAAGAACGCGGTCGCTGTTGAAATAAACTTCCGGCACCTCGTCCGAGATCAGCAGGATGCTCATTCCCTCCCGCGCCAGCGACCTGATCAGCGCGTGGATGCCAGCCTTGTTGCGGATGTCCACGCCGATTGTCGGGCCGTCGAGGATGAGTACTTTCGGATTGGTTGCCAGCCATTTGGCAAGCACGACGCGCTGCTGGTTGCCGCCCGACAAGGTCTGACTTGCATCCTCGATGCTTGCCGCGCGAATCTTCAATTGCTCGACCCATGATTTCGCCAAGGCTGCCCGGCGACGGAACGGCACCATGCCGAACCGGTCGCTGAGCGATTTCAGCACGGTGATCGCGATGTTGTCTGCTATCGACTGCCGCAGGTTCACCCCCAGTGCGAGCCGGTCTTCCGAGGCATAAGCAATGCCTGCGGATATGGCCGCCTTGTTGGAGCGCAGCCGCACGGGAGTTCCACCGACCAGGATCTCGCCGCGATCGAGTTTGGTCATGCCGAAAAGCGAGAGCGCCAGTTCGGTCCGGCCGGCACCCAGAAGGCCGATCAGGCCGAGGATCTCACCTTCGCGGATAGTGAAGGATACGTCCTCAAATTCGCCGACACGGGTCGCGCCCCTTACTTCGAGCACCGGCTTTCTTTCGTCGACGGGGCGCGCCGAAACCTTGTTCTCCAGGCTTTCGCCAGTCATTAGCTCGGCGATGCGGTTGTCGTCCATCTCGCGGGCGGGAAAGGTGCCGACCTTCTTCCCATCGCGCAGCACGGTGATACGCTCGGCGATTTCGGTGACCTCTTCCAGCCGGTGGCTGACAAAAACGATGCTGATGCCCTGCGCCTTCAGCCTGCGGACGGTGGCCAGCAGCAGGTCGACCTCGTGGCGCGTCAGCGAGGCGGTCGGCTCATCCATGAACAGGACGCGCGCGTTGGAAGCGATGCCCCGGCATATCGCCACGATCTGCCGCTGCGCGACCGACAGCCTGCCGACCAGCAGATCGAGGGGAAGTTGAGTATCCAGGCGCTCCAGCGCCGCGTTGGCGACCTTGTGCATTTCGGCCCGGGGCGGCAGCTTCAGCGGGGCTGACAATTCCAGTCCGATGCCGATGTTTTCCTCGACCGTGAGATTCGGAAATAGCGACAGGTCTTGGAAAATCACCTGGATACCAAGCGTCCTTGCCTGCTGGGGCGTCAGGCGGGCATGCGTTGTCCCGTCGATCGTGATGGAGCCGCCCGCATCCGGCGCGTGGACGCCGGAAAGTATCTTGATCAAGGTGGACTTGCCGGAGCCGTTCTCGCCGACTAGGCAATGGACCTCGCCAGCGGCGATCGACCAATTGATCGCGTCCAATGCCCGCGTCCCGCCAAATTGCTTGCTGATCGTGGTCAATGTGAGGAGGCTTGCGTCGCCGGCGGAAGGGCTATTCATCAGCTGACCTGCTTTTATCCACCGCAGGATTCTCGAAAGGCAAGCGAACACAACGTCCCATCCCCGACTGGAATGGGATGTTGCCGACTGCCCACCGGATACCGTGGGTCCGCTCCGACCTCTGTCTGGTCAGATCACCTTGGCCCATTCATCGATGGTCTTCGGGTTAAGATCGATCTGCTTGTTGGCCCGGATGACATGGCTCGAGGCGTCCACCTCACAGGGCCCCATGCCCGGGATGTCGACGCCGTTCTTGATCTCCGTGCCGGCCGCGACCGTCTTGCCGAGCGCGACCATCGCATACCCTGAATCGACCGGGTTCCAAAGGAAACCACGGGTGATGGCGCCGGACTTCATCAGCTTCTGGCCCTGGCTCGGGATGAATGGCCCGACAACGATGACCTTGCCTATCTGGTCGCGGTCGCTGACGGCATTGCCCGCACCGATCGGCCCGTTCGCGCCGAAGATGAGGAACCCCTTCAGGTCGGGATTTGCCTGCATCTGGTCCATGGCGGTCTTGTAACTGTCGTCGACGCTATTCGAGACACCAAAGCGGTCGCCGACCTGTTGCATCTTAGGATATTTCTGCTTCTGAAGTTCAAGCGCAAAATCAGCCCACAGATTGTGCTGCACCACAGTCAGGCCGCCGACGAAGACGACATACTTGCCCTCGCCGCCGATCGCCTCGGCGAAGGCTTCGAGATGGGCCTCGCCAAAGGCCTTGTCCTGGATGAGTTCGATGTCCCAGTCGGCATTCTTCTGGCCGGGCGATTCATTCATGATGACCTTGATGCCGGCGCTCTGCGCCCGCTTCAGGACGGGCTCGAGCGCCTTGCCGTCATTCGGCACGACGCCGATCACGTCGACCTTCTTGGCGATCAGGTCCTCGATGGCCCGCACCTGCTCGGCGGGATCGTCAGTCGTCGGATTGATGATCGACGCGTCGACGCCAAGATCCTTTCCGGCCTTGAGAACGCCTTTCTCGACGTTGTCGAACCACGGGATTTTGACCTTGCCTACGATGCCTATCTTGGCCGGTTCGCCGGCTGCCCGGGCGGCGGCAGGTGCTAGGGCCGTTATCACGCCTAAAGCCGTCGCGCTCTTCATGAACGTGCGGCGGGAAATGTCGCGCATGGAAAGTTTCCTCCCATTCCAAAGTGGACAGGCCACTTTAGCCCGACCCACCTTCGAACGCAAGTGTCGCGTGTTCGAGTCAGCGTCGCAGCGCCGATATGCGTGAGAGTGCGGCGACGTCGGACTCGATCATCGCGCGGGTGCTTTCCTCGATATGGTCGAGATGCGCCGACATGGCCTCCGCCGCGCCTACGGCGTCGTGATCGGCAACGGCGCGAACGATCCTTTTATGTTCGCCAAGGCTCCGGCGGATGAGGGCAATGTCCTCGGTGGCGCGGCGGCGCACATCGAGCCCCATGTTGTAGAGCCCGTAGGCTATGCGATCGAGAACCGTGTTGCCGGACATATGCCAAAGCCTGCCATGAAACTGCGCGTCGAGAATTCTGAAACCCACGGGGTCAGCCAACACGTTCTCATGCGCCACCAGCATGCCGTTGAGCGCCTCGACATCGGCATCGCCAGCATTGACTGCCGCCTTGCGCGCGATCTCGATTTCGATGATGCGGCGGCTCTCGAATACATCCGCAAGGTTGGAGGGTGTGAGTGACAGGAAGAAGTCGAGCGGCGCAAGCAGGGTTCGCGCATCGAGGCTGGTGATGTAAGCGCCGCCGCCGTGGCGGCTGTCCACCACGCCTAGCGTCGACAGGGCTCGTATCGCCTCGCGCAGACTCGGCCGGCTGATATTGAGGATCTCGATCAGCTCGCGCTCGGAAGGCAGCCGGTCTCCGGATCGCAACATGCCAGTTCGCACTAGGTCGAGGATTCGATTGACGACTGCCTGGGCAACGCCGGTGTTGGCGGCCTGCAGCGTCTCAGCTATGGGGTGCAGCTTCGTGCCTGCCCGCTTCGACGGCCTGTCGGAACGTTGTGTCATGAGCTTTCCCATGCCTCCGCGGGTTTGAATTCGCCCCAGCTCGGTATGGGCAGTTGTAGCCCGTTTTTGATCCAGAGAAATCGCCCGTTTATGTGGGCGGCGTTTTCGCCCATCAGCCTTTCGATGAGCTCGCTCGCCTTTTCGGGATCATCGCCACCCGTCCGCTCGACCCAGGCCGCCCACTCGCGATAGCGTTCGGCGACAGGTCCGAGATCCGACACGCCATCGCGGATATCGGCCCACATCTCCGTCTTCACGTCGCCCGGATGGATCACATTCGCCGTTACCCCGGTGCCTTCGAGCTCTGCGGCGAGATGGCGCGTGAACTGATTGAGCGCGGCCTTGCTCGTGCCATAGGCGCTGTTGATCGGCCCCGGCTCATGCAGGGCAGCGGCGGAGGTAATGTTGACGATGCGCCCCCAGCGCTTGCGGACCATGTCTTCGACGAAGGCGCGGCTTGTCAGATAAGGGCCGATCGTATTGATCATTACCGTGTTGATCCAGGCCGCCGGATCGGTTTTCCAGACCAGTTGGATGGGGCCAAAGATGCCGGCCGCGTTGACAAGGATCGAAGGCGATCCAAGGCGCGCTTCGACCTCACTTTTGATCGAGGCGACGGACTCGGCGGATGCCACATCGCCAGCGATGACAATGCCGGATCCGCCCCTAGCTTCAATGTGCTCCAGTGTATCGTTGAGCTGGTCCATGCTTCGCGAGACCAACGCAACCCTTGCGCCGCCTCGGGCAAGCCGCAGCGCAGCCAATCTGCCGATACCTCTGCCGGCGCCGGTGATCAACGCAACCTTACCTGCCAAGCCTTCCATGCTGTCCTCCAGCGATTGCGCAGAAAGGGATAGCGAAATTGAAGTGGTCTGTCCACTTTGTCGTTTCGCATCCCTTACTCGGATTTGGAAGGCCGCTTGGACCCGTCGCTTGGAGTCCGATTGAATGGAAGAAAGTTGGGGCGGCCGCGGGCGTCCCGGGACTGCCGACAATTATGGCTCGTTGAAAGCTGCGTCCAGCATTACTCGCGGGCCCCGGCTCGGCGCAGCTTGACTGCCGCCGGTCGCCGTTAAGGCCGTCCGAGTTCGTCAAGCGCATGGCGCAAGTTGACCGAAGTGACCTCCTACTGACGTCTTGAACGTCTGCTTCGCGCCCAATTTCCGCCCGTTGGGGTCAACTCTGCTACTCACCATAAGTGGACAGTGCCCGGGCAGGGCTCGTTCGTTGGAGTTCTGACCCGAAGCAGCCAGAGCCAACGATCGAGCTCAGCCATCACCCCCTTCGGGCAACAATCTCGACCGGCGCGATCAGGCCGGCCTGAAATACTTTCGCTCATGTTTTTGACGATCTCGGGGCCCCGCGCTCCCATGAGTGTCTGGACGCCCAGTACTGCTCGCCCTGTAGTCGCCTGGGCGCGCTGCCGCGCGAAATGGTCAAGCGCAACATCGCGCCGCTGGCGCTCTGACAAAATCTCGAACCCCGCCGCGGAAAGCGTGTCACGGTACTGCTCTGGCGCGGCGATCGCGTTCGTGTCTGCCGTACTCGCCCATGGCAGCGGATAAGCCAGCTCGCCCGCCCCGGCGCGCATGACGTCGAAGACACCAAAACGCGCACCCGCGCGAAGCACCCGCGCAACCTCCGAAAACAGTGCGCCCTTGTCGGCAATGTTCATTCCAACGTGCAACATGTAAGCGGCGGTGAACGATCCATCTGGGAAGGGCAGCCTCAAACGCATCGCCTTGCTGCAACGAGACGAGCTCCTCGAGATGGAGCCAACTGGAAAGGACATTGCCGGCGTCAATGTAGTCGCGAGTAAGATCTATGCCAGTCACCTGGCAGCCGTATTGCGCAGCAATTTGTCTGGCCGGTCCGCTGAGGCCGCAGCCGATGTCGAGCACTCGATCCTCTGCGGTAAGCGCAAGTTGCCCTGCCAACTCTCCCGTGGCGGCGCGGCCGCCAATATGAAACTCGTCCACCGGCGAAAGGTCCTCGGCCGTGACCGTGCTTTCGGTTTTCCCCAGGCAAGACCATCACGGATGTCTGCGATCAGGGTGCCTCGTGCGTAGTGGTCAGCAACCTGTGAACGCGGCGCTGCTTCCATGATCATCGCCCCCTTTTTGGTGGCAGCTTCGTGGATCATCTCAGCCGACCATCGACATTCCCGAACTCGGTCGGTCCGACCATCATACCATTCGATCCGATGAAGCCAAATGCGGCGACACGCCCAGTACGGCTATGGCCCAGCGATCGTGAAGGGTGGCCCGGTAATCTCCATGTCGAACTGGGCCGCGATCGCCTTGATTGCGGCCAGATCTCGCGGAATCTCCAGTCCCTGCCCGGCAACCGCCGGGAAAAAGCCTTCGAGACCTCCCGGGGACAGGAGGGCGATCCATTGCGCAGGCTCGACGACGACGAACGCGTGCTCAACGCCAGCGGGAATGTGGAATATTTCTCCGGCGCTGCGTTCGGAAGTTTCCCCGGCGCGCCAGAAGCGCAGCCGTCCATGGAGAATGACGAAGATTTCGTCGGCCTCGAAATGGCGGTGGCGTGGCGGTCCGTCGCCCGGACCAGCATTGGATGCAAATGCCCCGAGCTTGCCGCCGGTCTCGCGCGCCGTCAGGAGCGTTTCGTAGTGCGTACCGTTCCAATCGGTCTGAGTACCAGGTGCTGCCCGCGTTTGCATCTTCGCCACATGTGGTTGGAGTGAAGCTTGATGGCGTCACGATAGCTACACGCTGACCTCGGGCGGTCGCCTCGTATGAACATATGAGATGCGGGGAGAATGGTTGTCAGCAAAGCCGGCTTCCGGCAGACTGCAGATCCCTTCAGGTGAGGGAGCGGTGAAACCGGCACGCATGCACGACTTCGACGGCATGGTCGGACAGATCTACGATGCGGCGGTCGAACCCGGCCGCTGGCCGCAGGTTCTCGAGACGCTGTCGGATTTCCTCGAAGGCGCCGCCACCAAGCTGACGTTCCAGAACGCAAGGACGTTGCGCAGCGAAGCGAATTCGGTGCGCATGCCGCCGGAGGCGGACCTCACCTACGCGCAGTATTACTACAAGACCAATGTGTTCCTGCCGCGCATCGCCAGGCTGCGCGCCGGCGCGCTGATTCCGGTGTGGGACCTCCTGCCGCGCGAAGTCTACCAGCGCTCCGAGTTCTATAACGACTTCTGCCGGCCCGGCGACATGTGCCACCCGATCGGGGTCGTGCTGGCCAACGAACCGGACATGCGCGTCGTTTTCACCTGCGGGCGCTCCAGGACAGCCGGCGAGTTCGAGCCCGAACATCTCGACCGGCTGCGCCGCGTCGGGCCGCATCTGGTTCGAGCGGCGAGCGTGGGATTGCGCCTCTCGCGTTCGGAGATCGCCAGGAGTGCCAATGTCGAGGCGCTCGACCGCGTCGCCCAGGGCGTGCTGATCGTGGCGGCGAATAGCGAAATCCTGTTCGCCAACCGGGCGGCCGAAGTGCTGCTCACCGAAGCCGACGGAATCAGGATCGAGAAATCGGCGCTGCGCGCAAATAAGCAAGCGGATGCCGCGCAATTTCGCCGGTTGATTGCCGCGGCCGCAGAGCGGTCGGAGAACGCGGGCGGTGTCATGGCGCTTACGCGCCCGGCGCCGCGTCGGCCGCTGAGCGTGCTGGTGGCGCCGCTCAAAATCGAGTCGACATGGTTCATGCCCGGCCGCCCAGCCGCGATCGTGTTCGTGGCCGATCCGGACAAAGCACCGCGGACCATGCAGGCCCAGTTGCGCGATCTCTACAGGCTGACCCCGGCCGAGGCGGCCGTGGCCACCGCGATCACCCGTGGCGAAGGGCTGCAGGCGGTCGCAGACGAAGTTGGCATCAGCCTGACCACGGCGCGCACCCACCTGCAGCACGTCTTCGAAAAGACGGAGACACGGCGACAGGCGGAACTGGTGCGCCTCATCGCGGCCAGTGGGTTTTACGAGCGACAATCGCTGGAGCGCAGCAAGGCTCGCCCAAGCTGGTCGCAAGAGCCTTCTGCAACTCGACGACATAGCACGCCCGCGGATCCGGGGGGCTGATCCTCACTATCCCTCTGCAGACCTGCCGGTCCGCTTGTGATGCGGTGGACGGCTCTCCTCCCGCCCTGCGGTATGATCGTGGGGCCAGAACTGGAGGAGATCTATGATGAGCAACGTTACGACGATTGGTCTGGATATTGCGAAGTCAGTGTTTCAAGTCCACGGGGTGGATGCGGCGAGTGAGGTTGTCGTTCGCAGGAAGCTGACGCGTGGGCGCGTGCTGGCATTCTTCGAGAGCCTGCCACGTTGCCTGGTCGGTATCGAAGCCTGCAGCTCGTCGCATTATTGGGCGAGAGAACTGACTGCACGTGGCCATGATGTCCGGCTGCTGCCGGCACAGTATGTGAAGCCTTATCTGAAGCGACAGAAGAATGATGCCGCAGATGCAGAGGCGATCTGCGAGGCGGTCACTCGGCCGACCATGCGCTTCGTGCCTGTGAAATCACCCGAGCAACAAAGTGTGATGATGCTGCACCGGGTCCGGTTGATGCTCAACCGCCAGCGCACGCAGATATCGAACGCGTTGCGGGCACACCTATCCGAGTTCGGGATCGTAGCGCCGATCGGGCGGAATGGGATTGAGCAACTGCTCGTGGTCGTCAACGACGAGAACGAGGCCAGGATACCAGCTGACGCGCGGCTATGCCTTCGCATGCTCGAGGCGCAGCTCAGGGTCGTGAAGAAAACGATCGTAGGGTTCGGGCGAATGCGCGTGGGACCGAGCTTGGTCGCAGGTTGATGGAAATCCCAGGCGTCGGCCCGCTGCTGGCAAGTGCATTCGTGGCTACGGTCGCGGATGCGCATCCGTTCAAGTCGGGGCGCTGTCTATCGGCTGGATCGGACTCGTGCCGAAGCAGAACTCGAGCGGGGGAAAGGAGAGGCTCGGCAGTATCTCCAAGGCCGGCAATCGCTACTTGCGGCAGTTGCTCGTGGTGGGTGCGATGGCGGTCATGCGCTATGCCGAGCGCAACGGTACCAGGAGGCCATGGCTCGTGCAGTTGATGGCGCGGCGAACAGCCAAGGTTGCGGCGGTTGCGTTGGCCAACAAGACCGCCCGGATGGTCTGGGCACTGATGACGAACGGCGAGCGCTACAGGGAGCCGGTCATCGCATAGAACAAGATAAGGCGAGCGATCGCTGACGAGGTTGGAAAGGGCGGACAGGAGCTAATGCACAAAGCCGGTTGATACCGCCGGATCAGGAAAACCCACTGGGGCCGTGCACCTCGAGTGCGAGCTTACGATCGGGACCTGAGACGCGCGAATGGCATTATGGCCAGCGGCACATGATAGGCCGCACCTACAGGTCGGATACATGGCCGCACCAACCAGCAAAGGCAAAGCTTAAAGAATCCCTTGCCAACGGAGAGCCGTCCATACACGGCCCCATTCCGGTCGAAGCAGGGCAAGGGATGCATTGAATCAGCTTTGCCGCTGCTTGAACGCGTACATCATTGGGAATGCCGATCTGAGGCGGAATTTCCACTTATCGTCAATGTCCAGATTTCCGGGCCGGGCTCTTTTGCAACCAAAACATCACGGACACGTTGTATTTCGGTCCGCAATCAGGAGAGGATGCCGTGAACGGAATAATCTATCTTATTGGCCTCGTCGTGGTCGTTTTGTTCATCCTATCACTTTTTGGACTTCGGTAAGATCATGGCCAAAATAGCCTCAACGGAAAGCGCTGCAGTGACCCCAAAAGCGGCTACATCGTCCTATCTTGAGTGGGGAGGCATATTTGGCGGGGGTGTCATCGCTTGCGCCATTTCGGTGGTTCTCCTGCAATTCGGATCGAGCGCTGGTTTGGCGCTGGGTTCTCCGACTCTTCCCAACGGTGGCGCCTCCTGGAATGTGCTCGTGGCCGGGCTGTGGGTAGTTATCGTTGCTATAGCAAGTTCCGCAGCCGGCGGTTATGTAGCTGGACGAATGCGAACGCGCTGGGAAGATAGCAATCAAAGTGAAAGCGAATTCCGCGATGGCATACACGGCATCGCAGTCTGGGCCCTAGCGACACTTGGAGCAGCGTTTTTCTTGGCGATGATTGGTGGCCACGGCGCGGCCGCCGTGGTCAATCGCCCCGACGCGCAACTCAACGAAAGCACGGTGCGCCTTTCAGCGCACATAACTGCCATTTTTAGCTTCGCGGCTGCTGCAGGCTCCGCGCTTGGCGCTGCGGCAGCATGGTTTGCAGCGATTACCGGGGGTGAACACCGCGATGAGGGAATCGCTTTTCACCACGTCGTACCGGTTTTCTTGCGCAAGCGTTAGTGCGCAACAATGCGCTCGCCCGGCCGGCAAAGCCGACCGCAGCTGTTCCAAGATCTGTTGAGATCCGTTGGAGAGTGTCAACTTGTCGCCAAGCTTGTCCAAAACCCGACGAACTGGAAACGGCCCCATACCGGTCTTCCAAGAATATCTATCGGATCGCAATTCCTTGGGATGCTGGCATTCAGTCACGAGGCGACTGGACAATCCAATCCGCCATCAGATGGCCGCAAATCTCTATGTTGCCTCGTCCGTTCCTTGCGCTGGGACCACGTCAGGTAGGAATGAGCGCAAGTACGACACCGCCGCTCGAGCTGATTCCTCTGCATAGTGGGTCGTGACCTTGCCGTGCATAGCGTACGAGAGGGATTGGATGCCATCCACTAATGCAATGGCGGTTGCAACCTTGTCAGCCAGGTCATCGGTCCTGACCATTGAGCATCCGGCCCAGTCCGTCCGGAAGGAACCGGGGCAGGGCGCAGTCACGTAGACGCCGAACGGCGCCATCTCCGCGCGCATGACTTTCGAAATGCCCTGAAGAGTGAGCGGGTCCGGCCACTAGTGCAATCGCATTTGCCGTCTACGGAATGCCGCTTTGCGCCTAATATCGGACGTTAACCTAACCTTCTGTTTCATCGGGAAGCGGACATTTCGGAACCGAACAGAGGCAACGCCGGTTCTGCCGAACGCAGACGCAGGGCAAGTGGCAAAATCTTCGCGGCGTGACCACGCTCGTCAACAGCAAGTCGATGCTGACCGACGAGTGTGCGATGGGCAGCCATCTCAAGCAAAAATGCGAGGTGTACTGTGTGACCGGTGAGCCGAGCCCGCTGCGCGACAGCATCGATGAAGACGCCCGGTATCGCCGATCCCGGTGATCGCTCGAGGCCGGCGGCCTGCAGTGCTTCTGCGACGCGCTGTGTGGTTCGGAATTCGCACACCGGCCCAATTCCGGATGGCTGTGCAGGTCGTGCCGCGTCAGCTCGGGGACGAGATCAGCTTATCATGGCGAGTATGCACCTTGCACTCCGTTATCGAGAATCGGCGTCGCTTGCCGTTCCGGGCTGCTTACGATATTCACTAAAGTGAATGACGTCACTATCCTGGCCTGCGCCGTCGGATAGCCTGGGGAGCGGCGCACCTGCGTCCGGCGAACTCGGGATTGCATAAGAAGGTTCGGTACAATGAAGGCCACGAAGACGGATGCGGAGCAGATCGCGGCCATGACGCCCCGATCTGAATCCATTGCCGAAGCTGTTTCTACCAGCGCCGTCTCTCTTGGCGAACGGGTGCGCAGCCTCAGGACGGCGCGCGATCTGACGATTGCCGAGCTCGCTCAGCGCGCCGGGCTGTCATCCGGCATCATCAGTCAGATCGAGCGTGGACGATCAAACCCTTCGATCCGTACGCTACAGCTGCTGCGGGCAGCCCTCGGGATGAATCTGTGGGAGTTTCTCGAACCACCGGGCAGGGCTGTGACCGTAAGTGGCGCCGAACGGGAGATTCCTGACTTCATATGCCGCAAATCTCAGCGCCAAACGTTGGTTGTCGGCAAGACGAAGCTTGTCAAAGAGCTGCTTTCGCCACGGAACGACCAGAATCTGCGCTTCATGATTGTGACGCTGCCCCCAGGCAGCGAAAGCGAGGATGTGCTGCAAAGTCCGGGGCAGAAAGGTGGTTACATGCTGTCCGGGCGCGCACGCCTACAGGTTGGCGACCGCTCAGGCGATCTGGAGGAGGGCGACAGTTTTCAGTTTCCCGCCGATATTTCCCACAAGATCGACAATCCTTATGAAGAGCCCGCGCAGCTGATGTGGATCATGAGCATCCTGGATGCGCATCTCTAAGGCTTTGCTGCGGACCCCATCAATGCAGTGATACGGAGGCGTTGCATCGACGTTCACTCTATGCAACCAAATGAACCTGTCAGCATTATGGTGAACAAAGGAGGCTAAAATGCCCGCGAATGGGACCGGTACTCAAGTTTCTCGCCGTGATTTTCTCCGACACACAACTGTCATCGGCGCCGGCTTGATGGCCGCGCCGCTGCTCAGCCGAAGTGCTTTGGCGGCGGCGCCCAAGTTCAAGACGGCTGAAGACGGCTTCATCACCATCGCCATGAGCGGCGCGATGCCGATGACCGGCTATGAAGGCGGCAAGTTGATGGGCAGCGACGCCGAGATGATCGCCGCAATCGCCAACAAGCTTGGCCTCGCCGTAAAGCCGGCGATCATGCAGTGGTCCGCGACGATCGAGGCGATCAAGTCCGGCCGTGCCGACATCATGGTCGGCAACATGTCATGGACGCCGAAGCGGGCGGACGCCATGCTGTTGACAGATGCCATCTACTACGCCGGCAACCTCGCCACGATGCGCGCGGATATGCCCTTCAAGGACTCGATCGGTATCGCGGACTTCAAGGGCTACAGCCTGGGCACCAGTGTCGGGTACAATTTCGTCCCCGATCTCAAGAAGATCCCCGACACCAAAGAAGTGAAGCTCTACGATACGGACGACGCGGCGATCCGCGACGTGCAGGCTGGGCGCCTCGACTTTGCCTTCCTCGACGGTCCGGAAGTCGACTACATGGTGCTAAAGAATGGCGACCTGAAGCTGAAGCAAGTGCCGCTCCGCTCGACGGAAGGCTATCCGCTCCTAACGGACAAGGGTATTGCTGTGATGGGCATGAGTCTCGACAACCCTGATCTCTTCGATGCATTCAATGCCGGCGTGAAGTGGCTGTGGTCTTCCAAGACCAACGGCACGATCCTGACGAAGAACGGCATGACGAGTCCCGATTACCTTGTGGCGCCGCAGGCAAATCCGCGTATTGGCGTCGACCGGGATGAAAGCGGCAAGATTCTCGGAGCGGCCGCGCACACGCCGAAGGATTTCTCGTCGCTGTTCGGATGAATTTGCGCGCGCTCGCGGCTGGTGGGCCGATGGGTCCGCTGGCCGTTGCGCATCGGGGCTGTCCGTCAATGCCTTCGCTGCGGTCGATGACATGCCGGACGAGAGGAAATTACGCCCATGCATGACGCAGTTCAGGTAACCGCGGCAATCGAAGGCGCAACGGGAGGGACTGCTTGGGATCAGGCTATCGTCAGGATCGAAGGACTCCGCAAGTGCTATGGCGCCCTTGAGGTTCTGAAGGATATCACTCTCGACGTCATGCGCGGCGAGAAGATCTCCATTATCGGCCCAAGCGGCTCCGGCAAGACGACCCTGCTCCGCTGCATCAACTGGATCGAGAAGCCAAGCGGAGGCCACGTTTACATCGACGGCAACCTCATCGGTGAAAAGCTTGTGGGTGGCCGCCACGTCGCAATGGACGACCGCGAGCTTGCACGCCTTCGGGTTGGCACGGGCATGGTCTTTCAACGTTTCAACCTGTTCCCACACCTGACCGCGCTGCAGAACATTACGATCGGGCCGCGCAAGGTGCTCAAGATGCCGGCGACCGAGGCCGAAGCCGGGGCGATGACGCTGTTGGATAAGGTCGGACTGACGGCCAAGCGAGACGCCTATCCCGAGATGCTGTCGGGCGGCCAGCAGCAGCGCGTCGCGATTGCGCGCGCATTGGCGATGCGCCCGAAAGTCATGCTGTTCGATGAAGCGACGTCGGCGCTTGATCCCGAGTTAATCGGCGAGGTCCTTGCCGTCATGCGGCAACTCGCCGGGGAGGGCATGACGATGATCATCGTCACCCACGAGATGAAGTTCGCGGAAGAGATTTCGGACCGCGTGATCTTCATGGATCATGGAGTGGTGGTTGAGCAAGGCAAGCCCGAGCAGTTGTTCCGCTCGCCGGCTCAGCAGCGAACGCAGACTTTCCTGCGTGCCGTCCTTGGCCGACAGGCTTACCAATGACGGAGACGGACTGGGCCGCGGCCATCGCGCATCTTCCTCATTTCCTCAGTGCTTTGCTGACCGGGGCGGTAATGACCGTCATTGTCACGGTCGGCGGGTTTGTCGGATCGATCGCCCTGGGTGTTTTGTTCGGTGCGTTCTCGACCTCGCAGATAAAGCTGCTGCGTGCCGTTGCCCATCTCTACGTCGAGATATTCCGCGGCCTGCCATTGCTGACATTGCTGTTCATCATCTTCTTCGGATTGGCGAGGGTCGGCATTAGGCTTGACCCGATCTCCGCTGCAATCGTCGGTTTCAGCATCAATGGCGGCGCCTATCTTTCGGAAGTATTCCGCGCCGGCATCGAGTCGGTTCACGCTGGCCAGAGCGAGGCCGCTCTCTCAATCGGCATGACGCGAATGACGGCGTTCCGCTACATAATCCTGCCGCAAGCCATCCGCGTGGTTCTGCCGCCGCTCGCCAATTTTGCCATAGGTCTGCTCAAGGACACGTCACTTGCGTCTGCGGTAGCGGCGCCGGAGATGATGTTCAACGCCGGCAAGCTAGTGTCCGAAACCTTCTTCGCGACGGAGGTGTACCTGTTGGTAGCGACGATCTATCTGTGCATGAGTTTGCCGCTGTCCTTCGTTACCCGAATGCTTGAGCGCAGGATGCGCCAGGGAAGCGCGCAATGAGTCTCGCCGAGCTTCAGGCTATTGCTGCCGACTGGACGCCCCAGCTCCTGGCGGCAGCAGGCTACACGCTCAAGATGACCTCGGTGGCCTACATTATCGGCGCCGTCGCTGGCCTGCTCCTTGCCTTGGCGAGGCTGTCGCAGCGCCGCGTCATCTCGCTGCCTGCCCTGGTCTATATCGAGTTCATCCGTGGCACGCCGACCCTCACGCAGCTCTTCCTGGTGTATTTCAGCCTTGCACTGGTCGGCATTGTCCTTCCCGCGTTTGAAGCCGCCGTGATAGCCCTAGGCCTACACTATGCGGCCTACATGGCGGAGACCTATCGCGCGGGTATCGAGGCCATTCATCGCGGACAGCATGAAGCCGCGCAGGCGATCGGAATGACCCGCGCGGAGACGATGCGCTACATCATCTTGCCGCAGTCCCTGCGGATCATTCTGCCGCCGATGGGCAATTCCGCCATATCGCTGATGAAAGACACGTCTGTCGCTTCTCTCATCTCAGCACCCGAGTTGATGTTGCGGGCGCATGATCTCACCAGCGAATACTATATGCCAATGCAGCTCTACCTCATCGTCGGCGCAATGTATCTCATCATGACCTATCCCCTTTCGATGGCGGTTCGCCACCTAGAGCGCATGGCGGGGAAGGGTCGCCTATCCGGAAGGCGCCGATGACGGTCGATATCCCTGTTTGGACGGGCCGAACGCTCCGGCGGCGAGAAAGGTTTCACCCATAATGTCGCCTACAGTCCTGCGCATTCCCAGCGATGACGTTCTTCCGGTCGCGGTGGATGCCGTCGTGATTGGCGGCGGCATTGTCGGTTCGGCCGCAGCCTATTTTCTCGCCAAGCGCGGCATCTCCGTCGCCCTGATTGAGAAGGGGCATGTTGGCGCAGAGCAATCGTCCCGCAACTGGGGTTGGTGCCGCCAACAGAACCGCGACGAGCGCGAACTGCCGCTGGCGGGCATATCCATGCAGTTATGGGACGAACTGAGGCAAGAGACAGGCCGCGATCTCGGCTTCCGGCGATGCGGCCTCGTCTATGTGACGAACGATCCTCGTCAGTTGGCAGAATGGGACCACTGGCGCACGACGGCCGCGCGCCAGTTCGAGGTGAATACACGAATGCTGTCCGGCGCTGAAGCGACCGCTGCGACGGCCGGAACCGGCCGCAGCTGGCTGGGCGGCGTTCATTCGATCGACGACGGAAAGGCGGAGCCGTCGCTTGCCGCTCCGATCCTCGCCGAGGCGGCGCGTGGCGCCGGCGCGAAGATCATCCAGAATTGCGCTGCTCGGGGACTCGACATCAGCAAAGGCCGGGTCACCGGCGTGGTGACGGAACGCGGGTTGATCAAGGCCGATGCAGTGCTCTGTGCCGGCGGGGCGTGGGCTTCCGCCTTCTGCCGCCGGCATGGGATCTCCTTCCCGCAGGCCAGCGTGCGGCAAACCATCCTGCGGACCAAGCCGGCACCGAAGTTGCCCGAGGCGGTCTATACACCGGACTGCGCGCTCACCCGTCGGCTCGACGGAAGCTACACGATGGCGATCAGCGGAAAGGCGACGCTTGAGATCACGCCGCAAGGGCTGCGCCACGCGCGGTCTTTTCTGCCGATGTTCAAGCAGCGCCTGAAATCGATCGAGATCGGCATCGGCCGCTCGTTCTTTTCGGGACCGGAGGCGATCGGAAACTGGCGCCTCGACGCGGAGACGCCGTTCGAGCGCGCACGCGTTCTAGATCCGGTGCCGAACCCCCGTACCGTCGCCAAGATCCTCACACGAGCCAGGGGCCTTTATCCTGTGCTGGCCGGCGTGGACGTCGCCGAGAGCTGGGGCGGTTTCGTCGATTGCACACCCGATGCCGTTCCGGTCATCTCACCGGTCGAGGCTCTGAAGGGCTTCTTCCTGGCCGCGGGTTTCAGCGGCCATGGCTTCGGAATCGGTCCCGCGGCCGGCAAACTCGCCGCCAATCTCGTTGCCAACGATGTCCCGATTGTCGATCCCAGACCGTTTCGTCTCTCGCGACTGTTGGACGGCTCGAAGGCCGAGGTTGGCGCGGTCTGATGCCATGCGAAGGGACGAAAGCGCTGATCTTGAGTATCGCGAGAGTCTTGAGGTCTGCCGCTCAGGCGACGCCGAGAAAGCGTCAGCCCTCCTTTACGCGCATATTATTCATGCCTGCGAGTCTTTGCTCATGGCCTAAAAGCGGGAAGTGAGAAAGGTGCAACATCGCGCAATCCTGAATCACAGCGATTTCGGCAAGGCGCATTGCGTCGAACCGATCGAAGATGAACCAAGATATGGTGTATTGGAGCGGCGAAGCCTGCCGATGAACCGCGCGCGGCTGCGGGACCATACGGAACGATACGGGAAGAGTTGCTGAATTGGTCCACGAAAAGACCAATGAAATCAATGGCCAGAGCGCACCCTCCGGGCCCACCATAACCATTGATTTCGTTGATGAAAACTGGCCTCGGCCCAAAATGTTTTGGGCCCGTTATGGCCCGGGTATGCTGTGGCGGCCACCTTTTGTTCCAGCTCGATCTGATCACTTGACGACTCGCACGGCCGCTCGGCGCTTCATGGCGTCGCGTTTGGCCTCGCGCTCGTTGATCGCACGAGCGATGTCGACCGCGATCCGCTTCTTGTTTGCCTCAAGCACGTAGTCGTCCGTTACGGTCATAGAGGAATGCCCCATTGCCTCCATGATGGCGTGCGCCTGAACGTTGCATTCCGCGAGGTATGTGCCGAATGTACGGCGCAAACCGTGAAGCGTGTACCCGTGGGGAATTTCCGCCTGGCGCGTCCAGTGCTGCATCATCCCGCTCAGGCTCTTCTCCGAGAAGGCCCGTCCGTAAGCATTTTTCAGGACGGTGCCACCCGCCGAGCGATCGAGCGGTTCCAAGGCCGCCGCCAGTTTGTCAACGATTGGAATGAACATCTCTCTTCCGCCGTGGCGATTGCGATTCTTCTTCTGACGAAAGCCAAAGGCTTCGATCAACTCGAGCGAACCGTCGAACAGTTCAATCTCCTCGGCTACGAGATCCTCCCACTCCAAGGCGGCGACGTCGCCGCGACGGTTTCCGAGCCAAAAGCCTAGGGCATAGCAGGTGCGCGCGGCCGTGCCGACTGGATGCCGTGCCTCGAACTTCTCGCGAACCGCAATCGGCCAAGCGGGATTCTTGGTGGATCTAGGCACCCGCACGCGGATGGACAATGCGGGATCGTTTTGCGGCTTGATCCACTTCTCGACCTCAATCGCGACCCATAGCAGTTTCTTGATGGCGACCAGCATGTGTTTGGCAACCGTGCGGTTTGTCGCAAAGATGCCTTCCGTTAGGCGGTTCGCCACGGTCGTGCCTTGCGCGAATGTCGTATCACCCCTCTTTGCCCTGGAGCCGTACAACTACAGCTATCAAGGATTGGCCAGTGGCCGAACTGCAGACCGTGCGGCGCCGGATATCATGGCGCGAACTCTATGCGCTGCGGCCCGACCTGCGGCCGGTGAATGAGTGCCATGCTCAAGCTGTCAGCCACTCATCAGCAGCACGTGCCGCCGCCACTTCGAGCGCGTCGGGCGCGAGGATGCCGCGGGCAAGCGCAAAAGCTTCGAAGGCAATGCGCGCTGTTTCGACGTCTTTGTCACCGACCAAAGCAGATTGGCAGACACAGAGCGCGGCTGTGAATGTCGGGCTGCGGCTGCCCGGCCACTCATTCAGCATTTCGTAGGCCTCCACTACCGACACAATATCGCGCGGGAAGCCCATCCCGACAAATACTGGAACGGGCTTTGAAAACAGTTCGGGTCTCATCGGTGACTCCGTTGATTTGCGTGCCGAAACAACACGCAAATTGTAGAGTGGTTGCGATGACCTCGACAGTAGACCAAACGGGTGTATTGACCACTTCCCACCTGCGCCCAATGGAGGTCTCCCTGCGCCAGCAACGCCTTTTTGGAGACCGCGTCTGCCGCTTCGCGCACACTATTTAGAGTGAAATGTTGAGGCCAAAAGCGCAGGAGGCGAGGCTAGGCTTTGAGCGAGTGCGGGCCATTGGATCATGGCGGCTGTCGGTCGCAGCGCATCGATTTATCGATCGACGCAGGCGCGCGTCTTCACACGCCGCAGTCACGTCAGGAACGATGGCAGGTCGGGACTCAACAGGCTGGCCAAATCAGCGGCCCGGTTGCATCGGGGGGACTAGCTTCTTCGGGGAAGTGCAAACGGGCCACACCGGTTTCCTCCCGGCAATCCAACCATGATGGCGAAGCGGGATGAATACAAGCCATCTCTACAAGAGTTGCGGTGCCGACCAGGCATGCCACCATTCGGCGGCGGAGCTATCCGGAAGACTTACTTGCATACCCGTCGAGCCTGGGACCTCCTCTAGATTGTGCAGTCTCCTGACCCGGAGCACCGCCTCGCCTGAGCCCGTGTTCCAAGAAGGAGGAAGCCCGCTGCGTGTAGCGTACTGGAGCGGGTCTTTGCGTCCTCGGTCATTGCTTTGTCGATCTTAGGGAATGGTCGGTTCCTGAACGCGCCAGGGCTGTAGTGCCACTAACCCTGGATTCCGTGAGGATGCCGAACGACGTTGTCTCGGAACCTTGACCACAAGATCGGCGGGGCCATAATGGCCGTATGGCTCGCACTTCCATGAGCCATACTGGGAGGAATTATGAAAAACAAAATAGACGATGACCGACGCAATCTTCTGACCTTAGCGGCTGTTGGCGGTGCCGCTGCACTTCTGGGCGGCTTCGGGATCAGCCAGGCTCGCGCCGCCGCCACGGCCTCCGGGCGTTCCGAAAAACCGCTCAAGGCAGCGTTCTCCAACGCCGGACTTCAGGCGACATGGTGCGCCCAAGGTAAGGCAGCGGCGGAATACTGGGGCAAATTATTCAACGTCGAGGTGACTTGGTTCGACGGGGAACTCGATGCCGTAAAGCAGCGCGCGGCGATCGACAACATGGCTTCCCAGAAATGGGATTTCGTGGCGATCCAGGCCTTTGGTATCGGCACGCTGGTGCAGCCGGTGCAAAAGATGATCGACGCCGGGATCCCTGTCATCGACATGGACACCCTGATTGCGCCACTCGACAAGATCAATGTGCACAGCTTCCTCGCGCCTGATAATGAATTCATGGGATCATCGGTGACCCAGGCGCTCATCACCGCCATCGGCGGCAAGGGCAAGGTCATCACCACGCAGGGCGCGCTCGGCCACACGGGCGCCCAAGGGCGAAACCGGGGCTTCGAATCAATCGTCAAACAGCATCCCGACATCGAGGTTCTGGAAAACCAGCCGGCCGACTGGGACGTCACCAAGGTGGCGCGGCTATGGGAGACCTATCTTACGAAATATCCGCAGATTGACGCGGCCTATTTCCACAACGACGACATGGCGCTTGCAGCGTACAACGTCATGAAGGCCCATAACCGTATCAACATCAAGATCGGCGGTTGCGACGCCATGCCCCCTGCCATAGCCGCCGTTGCCGAAGGGCGCATGCACGCCACCGTGCGCAATCCGTCCTGCCGTATTCATGGCGGCGCCATTGTAGCCGGCGTCGCCGCGGTGACAGGTGGCGAGAAGTCAGGCGAAGGAATTCCGAAAAGCGTCGTAACCGACGGTCCCGTGGTTACCAAGGAGAATGCCTCCGGCATGCAATGGATGGAAGACCATTTCCTGATCTGATCTTCGTCCCAACTGGCTGGCGGATCATCCGCCAGCCATTCGCGCAGCACTGGAAAATCGCCACGCGGACAGAATGAACGCTCAAGCTGAAGCCTCCTTGCGAGCGGTCGCGCCGCGCCTTCGCATGGATGGGATATCGAAATCCTTCGGCGGCGTGGTGGCGCTGCAGGATGTGGATTTCGTGTTGCGCGCCGGCGAGATCCATGGGCTCGTTGGGGAAAACGGCGCCGGCAAATCAACCCTGATGAAGATCATCGCCGGTGTGCACGCCGAATATAACGGCCGCATGTTCATCGACGGAGAGCAGGTCCATTTCCGCTCGGCCCGTGATGCGCTTGCGGCGGGCATCGGCATGGTGCATCAGGAACTGAGCGTCGTTCCCGATCTCACAGTTGCCGAAAATGTCTTTCTTGGAAAACAGCCGACGAAGGCGGGACTGATCGATTGGTCCGGTATGATGGCCGCAGCCCGGGAACAACTCGCCAATCTTGGCATCGAGGTCGATCCCCGCGCGTCGATGGGATCATTGTCGATCGGCCTCCAGCAACTGGTCGAACTCGCCCGCGTGCTCTTCTCGGGAGCGCGGATCATCATACTAGACGAGCCTACCTCGGCGCTGTCGCCGCCAGAGGTGCATCGCCTGTTCGAGGTGCTTCGCGGTGTTCGTGCGAGCGGCCGCAGCATGATCTTCATTTCCCATTTCCTCGACGACATCCTATCAGTTTCCGATAAGGTGACCATCTTCCGCAACGGGCGCCGTGTTGTTACCGAAGCCGCGGCCTTGATCGACAAAGGCTGGGTTATCGAACGTATGATCGGCAGCGGTCACGAGGAGCTGGAGGAAAGTTATACCGGCGCGATCGCACTCAATAGCAAGTCCGCGGCGCCCGTAATCCTCTCGGCGCGAGGTCTTGCGGTGGGGCGCGCCTTCGCCGATGTGTCGCTTGACGCGCGGGCCGGCGAGATTCTCGGCATCTATGGTTTTATGGGCTGCGGCCAGGTCGAACTGGCGCGGACATTGTTCGGCAAGCTCAAGCCGAGCACCGGGACGTTGTCAATTGAGGGCGCGGCGAAACGTTTTCGCAACACGGCGCACGCTCGCCGCGCGGGAATCGCCTTCGTGCCGGAGAGCCGCCGTTCCATGCTGTTCTACCAGGAACCGGTCTATAAAAATGTCTCGATCAGCGTGCTTGGCCGCATCTCGCGCCTCTGGTTGAAGCCGGCAGCGGAGCGCGAGATCGCCAGCCGCCATGTTGAACTGCTGAATATCCGTCCGTCGAATGTAATGGCGCTGCTCGCCAGTCTTTCCGGCGGCAACCAGCAGAAGGTCGCGCTGGCGAAATGGCTGACATACATCCCTAAGGTGCTGATCTTGAGCGAGCCGACCCGAGGCATGGATGTTGGCGCCAAAGACGATGTTGTGAAGATCGTACGGGCGCTGCGCAACCAGGGCCTTGCTGTCATTGTTGTCTCGGCCGAGCCCGAAACCGTCCTGTCGCTCGCCGACCGTATCATCGTCATGAAGAAAGGCCGGATTGTGCACGAGTTCGCCGGCGAGACGATCAGCAAGGACCGGCTGCTCGACGCGGCTTGAGGGAGAACGCCAAATGACAATGCAGGTTCAGGAAGCCGTAAAAGGGTCCCCGTCGCGGGCTGGCGCCTTCCTGCGCAACCGGATGCGCAACATTGCGCCTTTCGCGACGCTGATCATCCTGCTCGCGTTCTTCAGCATCGCCAGCCCATCTTTCCTCAGCGTCGACAACGGGGTCAACGTGCTGACGCAGATTTCCGTCACGGGCGTCATCGCGGTGGGGCTCACTTTTGTCATCCTCTGCGCCGAGATAGATCTTTCGGTAGCGGCTATCGCCAATGCTACCGGCATCGCCGTTGCCTATTTCACGATGCAGGAATCCTACGTCAACATTCCCAACCTCCCCCTGCCGGGCTATGCGGCGATCGGGTTGGCGCTGCTCATCTGCGCCTTCCTGGGCCTGGTCAACGCCTTCGGCACGACGCTGATTGGAATTCCCTCGTTCATCATGACACTTGCCATGATGCAGATCGGCGCTGGCATTTGCGCGCTTCTGGTGCGCGGTCAGATCGCCTATGCGGTTCCCGATCTGGTTACGATGATGGGTTCCGGCACGATAGCCGGCTTTCCGTGGATCATCATCGTGCTGGCCGTATTCCTGCTGGTCGGTCATATCGTTTTGACCTACACGCGCTTCGGCCGATACGTCTACATGGTCGGTGGCAACCGCGAAGCAGCGGAATATTCTGGTGTCAACGTTAAACTGGTCTTGGGCGCGGTGATGGTCATTTCGGCGGTCTGTTCCGGTGTCGCCGGGATGATTGGTGTGGCCCATTTCGGCAGCGCCCAGCAGAACGAGTTCGACGGCTATCTGCTTGACGCCATCGCAGCGGTGGTGGTCGGTGGCACCAGCCTCTTTGGCGGCCGTGGCGGGATCGGCAACACGATCATCGGTCTGTGCATACTGGGCGTCCTCAACAATGGCCTCGATCACGTTCAGATCGACAGTTTTTTGAAAATCCTCATCCGCGGCATCATTCTGCTCGTCGCACTGATCATCAATGTCTATGTGCAGAATCTGCGTGATCGTCAACGCATCTGATTACCGGCGGTTGCCAAGGCACCTAAATGTGCAACTTCCTCCAGACACTCGGCGGCGCGAGAGCTGCCGGGATTTGCGCCCAGGTATGGAGCTTCGGCCGGCCTGCACCTCTGCCAGACGTAGCAGGGCGATCATAGGAGCGATTTCAGTTCCGGAGCTGCGTGAGTGACTTAGTGGTGGTCAATCGAGTTCGATCCAAGCTGGCGCAGGGTCGCTTGGCTTGTCCCACCCGCGCAACTCGACGTCCACGCCGGCATTGCGGAGCTTGTCCGAAAGGGAAGGGCTCACGAGCAGATGGTCCATTCGGAGGCCGGAGCTTCGATCGTAGCCGCCCCGGTATGAGAAGTTCCAGTAGGTGCTGCTTGCGTATCGGCTAACGGCAGCTCGTCTTACCTGGATCACCAAAAGCGGGCGGACTATTTTCCGCCAAGAATGCGCCATTCCGATTTTGCGATGGCAGGTGCTGCTCATTTTGACCGCAGCCACGGGCACGTTGCCCACTCTTAGGAAAAGACGCTTGGGGCAATCGCTCGCTCCCGCAGCTGTGAGCAAAGTTCGGTCCACGACGGATCAGAAACGAAACTGCTCAGACCTCCACAGGCATCAGCGAAAGGCATATCGCCGAAGCGGTCGATGACCTCCCTGGTTTCGCCTATGCTGCCCTTTCGGATTGACTCGAATGGATCCTCATCGCATTCAATGACGCGATGCCCCCAAGCTCCTGGCACATCATCGCTCGCGAGAGCGCGTCGAAGGTCCGCATCCATGTCTGCGGTCTCTAGCCCGACAAATGACGTAGCGCATCAGGGGATAGTAGACCGGCTGGTGACTGCCTCCGAGCGCGCGCACGCCGGGCAGGATCGACAGGACCAGAAACATAAGGAGCAGGTTGGGAATAAGGCTGCGGTTCGCCAGCCGCTCAATGATATCGGGAGCCGCGAAGCGAGCTACCTTCGTTCTGGTCGCCAGATTGATGAGTTCTCCACCCAACATGCGCAGCGGCAGGCGCTTTCCGTTTTCATAGTACCAAAAGAAATCGGTACCGCGCGCGAGCCAGCCACCCCAGGGGCCAGCCGCCAGCCTGTCGATCTCGTCAAGGATATTCAAAGCCAGCTTTGGGCTTTCATGTACTCGCCCAACAGACCCAAGCAGATCGAGTTCGTGACCCAGCACCTCAAGGAGGGTGGCATCTTCGTCTTCGTCGAAAAATTCAGGGCGGCCGATGAAAGCGACTACCAGCGTCGAGAGTACCAGAAGGATTATGGCTTCAAGGCGAGGTACTTTCCCCCGGACGAAATCGCAAAAAAGAAGACGGACGTCCTCGGGACCATGCTCAACAATGAGGTGACGCTGGCAGAGATGGCGCGCTCCGTAGGTGCGCATTTCAAGTACTGCACTATGACGTGGAACAGCGGCAATTTCTGCAGCCTTGCGGCGAGCAACAGCAAGGAAAATCTCGACCTCTACGCTTCACAGATGTCAGCGCCCGCCATTCCGCATGAATATGTCTACGAGACCAGCGTATCTGACGCAGCGACGATCGCCATAACGGACAATCCGATGTGACGCAGCCATGGGGTGGCAGCTGCGCGAGGCTCCAGGCGGGCAGGCGAGACTGTTGATCCGCCTGAGTGCCGCCTGTCCGCAATACGGATCCGATCGCATGGCGGTGGGACAGGCGCCTCCTGCAGCGATGGTCACGAAGCTCGAGGGACATGACGCGGAACGGGAACGCCATCCAGTTGCTGACCTATGCTTTTGCGGCCATGGATCACGGCAGCTTGCGTCAGGCCGCAAGAGCCCTGAGAGTCCAGGAATCCTCGGTCAGCCGCAACGTCGTCAAACTCGAACAGCTTCTCGACATGCAGCTGTTCGAGCGCGATGTGCGCGGCGTTCGCTTGACGAAGACAGGCCGCGCCTGGATCGAAAACGTGCGGGCTCACTACGACGGCCTGCTCGATGCTTTCGCCGAGGGTGTGCGCGATAACAAGGATGCCAAGACACTCAGGATTGGGCTGTGCTGGGTGACAGGAGGAGAATTCCTCAAACGCCTCATCGAGCGTTTCGGCAAGCTGTACCCGGACGTAAGGCTGACCATTGAGGATGTCCCATCGGGCCAATACCTTTCTGCAATACGCCGCAGGCGCTTCGACCTTATGTTCACACATCACATTGGCACCTCCAAATTCTGCAGCAGCGAAGTGTTCTGGCAAGAGCGCCTCTTCGTGCTCCTGCCGTCCTGTCATTCTCTTGTCGAGAGGCCGGTGCTCAGATGGTCCGACCTCGCGGACATGCCTCTGCTCGTCCCGGTTGGGGTGGAAGGGCCGCCGTCGGACCTGTGCCTGCTCGAACGCATTGCGGCCGATGGCGGGCCGGCCATTCATACGTGTCGCGCGAACCAGGCGACAGTCATCTTCCAGGTGGGACTGGGGCAAGGCGTCACTTTAGCCGCGGCGAGCTATGCCAGGACAGTCGCCACCGATTCTGCCCTGTGGAAGCCGCTTCGCGGGAAAAACAGCGTCAGTTCGATCAGGGGCGTGTGGCTAGAATCGAATCCAAAGCGTGCCGTCCTCCGGTTCGTCGGGCTCGCCAAGAACATGGCCGAGGGAAGTCCAAGACGGCGACGCGCGAAGCCCGCAAGGTTTATTCCGGGGGCTACGCCCAGCTAGGGTCAGGACTCATTGATCCAGAAGATGAAGACTGCAGCGAAAAGTCGACATACCTAGGTTAACCGCGCTCGGGTCGTGCGCGGTGTGGCCAGGAGAAGGCTGGTTTCGCTGCCTGTTATCCCGGCAATGAGCCGGATGCGGCGCAGCACCGCATCGAAATCAGTCAGCGAGGCGGTCCCAAGCTCGACAACCAGATCCCAGCGGCCATTGGTGGTATGGATAGTCGAAACTTCGGGGAAGCCCCCCAGCGTCCGGACCACGCGGTCGGCGGCATGCCCCTCGATCTCAATCATCATGATACCGCGAATGCGCTGGTCGACAGCGTCAGCGCGCAGCACCACCGTGTATCCGATGATGTCGCCGGACCGTTCCAACCGCTCCATACGTGCCCTGACCGTAGCGCGCGAGACGCCGAGATCGACGGCGAGATCCGACACGCTGCGCCGAGCGTCATGCCGAAGCAAGGTAACGAGCCGTTCGTCCAGCGCATCCATCGAGTTACCATTTTGACCAATTTTGCTGCCATTACAATTAGACATTGTTCCCGAATTGCCAATTCTGCCCGTTCATATCGCCGGCTCGCCATGATCTCCTCGCGGGTTATCAGAACTTGGCCGCGGGAAAAACAATGCGTTGCAAAATCGTCGGGGCGCCGGTGCAAGACGGCGCTGGCAGAATGGGATGTGAGATGGGGCCGAGCGCGCTGAGAACCGCCGGACTTGTCGAGGTGCTGTCCAGCCTCGGCCATGCGGTGGAGGATATGGGCGCCGTCCAGGCAATCCCGGTAAGACGCGTCGTGCACGGCAACCTGGCGCTGAAGGCTCTGCCTGAAATCTCGGCGTGGACATCCGCCATTTCCGAGGCCGCCTATGCGGCGAGCGAAGATGCCATGCCGATCTTTCTCGGCGGCGATCATTCAGTCTCAGCAGGAACCGTATCGGGCCTTGCCCGCCGCGCCGCCGCGACCGGACGCCCGCTGTTCGTGCTGTGGCTGGACGCTCACCCGGACTTCCACACGCTCGACACCACCGCGAGCGGCAATCTGCATGGTGTTCCGCTCGCCTACGCCAGCGGCCAGCAGGGCTTCGCCGGTTATTTCCCGGATTTGCCGGCAGCGGTCGATCCGTCGCGTATCTGCACGATGGGACTTCGAAGTGTCGATCCGGCGGAGCGCAGGGCCCTCAACGAGGCAGGCGTGATCGTGCACGACATGCGCGCCATTGATGAGCATGGCATCGCGCCGCTGCTGCGGGACTTCCTGGCGCACGTGTCTGCGGAAGCCGGACTGCTGCATGTCAGTCTCGACGTCGACTTCCTCGATCCTTCGATCGCTCCGGCAGTCGGCACCACGGTTCCCGGAGGCGCGACGTTCCGCGAGGCGCATCTGGTGATGGAGATGCTGTCTGATAGCGGGCTCGTCTCCAGCCTGGACCTGGTCGAGCTGAATCCCTTTCTGGACGAGCGTGGCCGAACCGCGACGCTGATGGTCGACCTGACGGCCAGCCTGATGGGCCGCCGCATCATGGACCGCCCGACCCGCAGCCATTCCGGGAGCTTTTGATTATGACCACGGCAAAGCTGAACGTCGTACCCTTCGTCAGCGTCGATCGCATGATGAAGCTGGTGATCGCAATCGGCGTCGAGCGCTTCCTGACCGAGCTCGCCAGCTACATCGAGGAGGATTTCCGGCGCTGGAACCTGTTCGACAAGACGCCACGGATCGCCTCGCACAGCCATGACGGCGTTATCGAACTGATGCCGACAAGCGACGGGCGCCTTTACGGCTTCAAATACGTCAACGGCCATCCGAAGAACATGCGCCAGGGTTTGCAGACGGTCACCGCCTTCGGCGTACTTGCCGACGTCGGGAACGGCTACCCGATGCTGCTCACCGAAATGACCATCCTGACCGCCCTTCGCACCGCCGCCACGTCTGCGGTCGCCGCCAAGTACCTGGCGCCGAGCGGAACGCGCACTATGGCCATCATCGGCAATGGCGCCCAGTCGGAATTCCAGGCGATCGCCTTCAAGGCGCTGACCGGCGTCGATACGCTGAAGCTGTATGACCTGGATCGGTCCGCGTCACAAAAATGCGCGAAGAACCTGGCTGGCAAGGGCTTTGACATCACCATCTGTGGGACTGGACAGGAGGCGGTCGAAGGTGCGGGGATCATCACCACCGTCACCGCCGACAAGCAGTGCGCCACCATTCTCACCGACAACATGGTCGGTTCCGGCGTCCACATCAACGCCGTCGGCGGCGATTGCCCCGGCAAGACCGAACTGCACAGGGACATCCTGCTGCGCTCCGACATTTTCGTTGAGTTCCCGCCACAGACCCGCATCGAGGGCGAGATCCAGCAGCTGGATCCAAACCATCCGGTGACCGAGCTCTGGCAAGTGATTGCCGCCAAGGCGCAAGGCCGCCGAGACGCCAAGCAGATCACGCTGTTCGATTCAGTCGGCTTCGCGATCGAGGATTTTTCGGCGCTGCGCTATGTGCGCGACCAGCTGCAGGCGACCGGCCTCTATGAGGAACTCGACCTGTTGGCCGACCCCGACGAGCCGCGCGATTTGTTCGGAATGCTGCTGAGGGCGGCTCTGCAACCCGCTGCGTGAGGAATTTTGCCATTCGATGGGTCGGCGCAACCGATGGGAAGCCGACCTCAGCGGTCATTCCAAGTCAGCGGTCATTCACGACTGTCGCGGGATCTTTCATTCATATCGACTCATTACCGACTTCATGCGGCGGGGATGGCTCGCGCTCGTAGCGTAGCACCGGCTCGGCCGGCTCCAAGTCCGTCAGTCGCGAAAGTCCGCACGCGCAAGCACCCGGCTCACCGTTGCTGGCGAACGCCAACCTCATGCGCGATACCCTGACCGGTGAGGCGCTGGCGCCGCAGCGCCACGATCCGCTCAACGATCGGCGATTCGGTGGCGCTGGGGATTTGCTCGGGTCGCGACGAGTGGTCGGCCATGCCGGCCCGGCCCTCAGCTTTATAGCGCTCGACCCAATGCGCCACGATCTTCGCCGTCACCGCATACCAACGCCGCTTGGGCTTGAGAAAGGCCGCCTTGTATCGCCGACAGCGCCATCTCCTCTCGACGCAGCGGCGTCAGACGGGCATTCTTATGGATGCTTCATTCGGACCCTCCGGTGAATCTAGACTTGGTAACTCCAGTCTTCACAGTCGGGACGAATGGATGATCTATGGAAAGCTCACAACTAGATGACTGAGCAATTGCTTAGCGGCGCCTGCCTCTTAACCGCTGCACTACTTATCCTTCCTCTGCCTGCCACGGCCGCGCCGCTGTCAGGCGTCCCCTCTGTCATCGACGGCGACACCATCAAAATTCACGGGCAGCGAATTCGCTTGAACGGCATTGACGCGCCCGAAAGCGCGCAGCTGTGCCTTGACGCCGCCGGCAAGAAATATCGTTGCGGGCAAAAGGCATCTCTCGCGCTGGCGGACTTTCTCGAGGCGCATCGCCCGACATCCTGCGTCGAGGTCGACCGCGACCAGTTCAGGCGCATGGTGGCCGTCTGCACGGCAGGCGGTGTCGATATCGGCGAATGGGTGGTCAAGAAGGGCTATGCGGTCGACTGGCCGAAATACGGTGCTGGCTTCTATGACAAGGCCGAGACTGACGCCAGGAAAGCCAAGTACGGCCCATGGGCAGGATCGTTCGACAGGCCTTGGAAGTGGCGCAAGCAAATGACTGTCAACTAGGTCAGCCATTCGACGGAGATCGCGTCCTCCCGGCTCAAGCAGGGAGGGCGCGTTCGCGCGACTTGCGGTTGGCGGCTTCGAGGAAAACCGTGAAGGCTTCGATCTGGCGGATGCTCAGCCAGTTGCGGTTGTCGTAGCGAAGCAGCCGCTTCACTACATGCCCGCCGCGATTTTTCAGGGCACCGGCAAGGCTTATCATGCTCGACCTCCTGCTGCCCGCCGCAAAACCGTCATATCCCGCAAAGCGTACAACGGAACGACGGTGTGTGTGAGCCGGCGTTAACGCGCCGGCTCACACAGTCGGAAGCTCATCAATAATTGCCGTTGTAGTAACGGTCGTCGCAAGGCGCGGTGTAGATGCGGCCGTAACGGTCCTGGTAGCGGCAGAGCTGGTCCTCCCGGCGCTGCGGGGTGGTGGCGGAGCCGACGACGGCGCCAAGCAGCGCGCCGCTGGCCGCGCCGATGACTGTGCTCTTAGTATTGCCGCCGATGGCCTGGCCGACGAGAGCACCGCCGGCGCCGCCCAATAGCGCACCCGTGGTGGCGCGCTGCTGGCCTTCGGTCTGCGACTGGCAGCCCGCGAGTGCCGCGGTGACCAGCACCGCTAAAATAGCCTTTCTAACGATCATGACTGGAACTCCTATGAAGCCCCGGGAACTGACAAGCGGGGGGCGATGGCCCGAGTGCGGCTGCATTGCGGCGGAACGGCGGCGCGCCGGCTCACGAAGTGAGACAAGGTTTGCCGGTAGTTGAAAGCCATGGTTTCCAAAGCGGAAAGCTAGCCGGACGGACGATTCGATTAAACTGGACTGGAATTGCTATGCGCTGACCGCTAGGATTGACAATCGTCCCGATGGTGCAAGGCGATGGACAAGGTTGCTGCGGCCCGCGAACCTCCTATGGAGAGGAGAAGGGTTCGCGCGGCTCAATATGTACGAATGTCCACCGAGCACCAGACTTATTCCCTTGAGAATCAGAAGGATGCAATCCGCAGTTATGCCGAGGTCATGGCGTACGATATCGTCGCCACCTATGAAGATCCCGGCCGTAGCGGGTTGCACATAGAAGGCCGGCCCGGCCTCAAGAAGCTGCTGTTCGACATTGAACACGGACTCGCGGACTACGAGACGGTCGTCGTTTACGACGTGAGCAGATGGGGCCGGTTCCAAAGCGTCGATGAAAGCGCTTCCTACGAATATCGATGTCAGATGGCGGGTGTACGGATCGAGTTTTGCGCCGAGCAATTCGCGAATGATGGCACCGTCGGATCCGATGTACTCAAGGCCATAAAGCGCAGCATGGCTGCAGAGTACAGCCGGATGTTGTCACAGAGGGTCTTTTTGGGCCAGGTGAGGATGGCCCGCATGGGCTTCCACGTAGGCGGCATGCAGGGGCTCGGACTAAGGCGTCTGATGGTTGACCAGTTCAGACAGCCCAAACTCATCCTCGCCCGCTACGAACACAAGAATTTCCAGACAGACCGGGTGATCATCGTACCGGGGCCACCGGAAGAGATAGCCACTGTTCGATTGATCTTTCGCCTGTTTGTCCGGTCACGCAAAAACGAACCTCAAATCGCAAAATATCTGAATGACCGGGGGATCCTGAATGACTTCGGCCGGCCTTGGAAGCGCGAAGGCGTGCGCCGTGTCCTGACCAATGAGAAATATATCGGCAACAACGTTTGGAATAGACGATGCACCAAACTCAAAACCAAGGTTGTGTACAATCCCCCGGACCAATGGGTCAGAGCGGACAACGCCTTTGAACCTATCATCAGTTGCCAATTGTTCGACAAAGCACAGCAAATATTGAAATCGCTTTATCTTCACATGAGCGATGACGAGATGCTGGCAGCCCTACGAAAACTCCACAAACGTCATGGGAAACTGTCTTATGACATCATTAACGCAGCGCCCGAATGCCCTTCGAGCTATCGCTATAGCGCGCATTTCGGAGGTCTGCTCGGTGCATACAAGCTGATCGGTTGCCTGCCGCCCAGAAAGTCTCATTTCATCGAAATTGACAGGCGCCTCAAGGCTATCCGCCATCGCGCAATGGAACACCTGCTGGTCGCGATCGAACAGGTAGGCGGCCGAGCTTCCCAGGACCCTGTAACGGAGCTCATCCGCATCAATGGCGAGTTGACCTTAGCGCTCGCGATCGCCCGGTGTCGCGTTTCGCATTCTGCCTATCCCCGCTGGTCTTCGAGGGCCGTGCGAGAGGCCAGGGCGGATATTTTCGTTTTGATCCGAATGCAGCCGGGCAATCTGATCATTCGCGATTACCTGATCGCTCCGACACATGAAATCTCTGAGTTTAAAGGAAATTTCCATGTCAACAATGGAATGAAGCTGGATGCGTTTCTTTTCCGATCACTAGATCCGCTCGTTGCGCTGGCTGAGCGAGCATTCGTAGGGAACGCCGCATGAAGGTGCGCCGCGTAGTTTTAGGCTTGGAAGCCGCCGACCTCATTTTGCAAAATAACCGCACAAGACACGCAGCGCTTTTGGAAAAGATGCACGAGCCCAACAGATGGTTCACCGGTCCATGGCTGTGCAAAACCTATCAGGCTGAATGCCAAAGAACGCGGGACATGATCGCCGAAGCGAGTATCTCTCGGCATCTGCTGGAGACGATCACAGAGGTGTTTCGATATCCGATTAAGCAGGAATCGTTCCGTCGCCTGCTATCGGCCGAAAGCCTGGCCTCTGTGCCGAAGGCCCTAACCGAAGGGCCTACTTTGAACCTGCTCGCGGACAGTTCAGCGCCAAGGCCGCTGGTCAATGGAGTTTCTCCCGAGGCTCTCGATCTTTTGCAGGATTGGAATGTGCCTCCACAGGTCTTCGCGTCCTTGCGCAAGATGGTTCCGGAAAGGCAGCTCAAAGCGGCAAGGCTCATGATCGCCCTGAAGAGAATGGGCTTCCACTATGCGCAACTCCTCTCAACGCTCACTCCGGCGTCGCAGTTGGCGGATCCCTTCGTGCCGAGAAAGAAGTTTGTCGGGGTGACAGCCGACCAGCTGGCCGCCATGGAAGCTGAGTTTGAATTGCTGAACGAAGAATTTCTGTACTGCGCAAGCCTTCGTGGCACCTGGGCGCTGGAGTTGATGGTGGCAAGGCTCTATCTCGACCGTCTGATGGAAAACGCACGGGTGGTCAGACACCTTGCGCGGGATTTCCCGGAGCAGCTCGGGAGGTTCCAATCGATACTGGACATTCCAGCAGGTGGGGAAGCTTTGACGAGCCAACCGGTAAAAACCGGGCTAAAGCGCACGCATTTCGTCTTTTGAGTTGACCCCTTCGGGCAAGATGCAGCCCGCTACTCATTGCGCCTCAGCCCTTCGGGCTTTACCATGGCATGATGCGAGCATTTTGTGCACCAGGCCCCCAAAGTGTGCCACTCACGGAGGTCGCCAAGGGAAACATCCAAGCCGGCGTGAACGCTGCCATCGATGATCGTTTGCGGCGGAATCACGACCTGGCCTGGTGTGATGATCTTTTCCATGACATGGCGACTGTTGTAGTGGATCAGCAGCATGCCGGGGCGGCGCCGGATGGCTGCCTGCCAAACGGCTGGCTGACCATGGCATCCGGAGACCGACACATGGTTTCGAGATGCGTCTTCTCATCTCGGTCCCAGATTCGATCCGGAAATTGTCTCCGGTCGTGTCTGCCATCTAGGGTCGCGCCTTGTGCCAGCCGCGAGAGAAGCCGTTGGAAACTGCCGCGCGCGCCAGCGCGAGCTCGCGCTCGATTTCGGCGTCCCTGGCCAGAATGTTCAGCAGTGCGATCACGGCGTCGCCGCGGCCACAGCAACGGCAACGGCATGCTGCGCCGCCATTTCCAGTTCCGACATAGCTTCGCCGGTCGGCTTGTTTTGGCGCTTTCGCATCTATCCTCCAATCGACACGACGGTACGGCGACCCGGCCTACATGCTTGGGAGGCGTATAGCGGTGCCGGCTGGCCACCGAGTGCCGTGAGAACGAATAAGGAACATTTTCCTTGCCCGTCAAGACGGATCGTGGAATCTATCCCGCATGAGCGACGAACCGACGAGCTTGCCGATGGCATGACGCCGGCGCCGCGAGAGCGCACCAGAGCGCTCGGCCACATCTGCGAGCAAACCCGTTGCGCGAAGCATGCCGGGCTCGGTTTTGCCAGGCCTCGTCAGGACCCACACTGGTTCTCTTGAGCACAAAAGGGACGGCGAGCAGTACCTATAGGAGACATGCCATGCTTTACATGGACGAAAGCCATCAGCCTGAGTTGAACACAAACCTCGTCAGCGACCGGCCGGAAATCGAGAAGACCGTCAGGCGCGTGTGCAAGTTGCTGAACAAGCTGTCGCAGGACGGAGCGATTTATGCGCACGGCTGGGTCGGCGCCGAACTTATCAACAGCCTGGTCGGTGACGAGGAGAGGGCCATCGAGCTATCGCGGATCATCCAGCGACAGATCGAAAAAGAACTGCGATCGGTGCATAGCGCGAAGGGATCGTCGACCAACTAAATGGCGGCGGCCCGTTCGAGATCGCAATTAGTCGTGGTTATGGCTGTGGCGCAAGTCGACGTTGCCGTGGTCTTCGGAGCGCGAATGTTTTGGTCCGGATAACTTGGCGGCTCTAAGCCGTGTCACCGGGGTGGCAAAATGCAAGTATTAGCACTTGCTTGACGAAGCTGTTGACCGCCCAGAATCATCGTATGGCTCAGGGCATCAAGATTGGCGATGAGGTCGCGATAACCGCAACCGTCCGGCGGCGGGTAACTGAGGACCACGTGAGCGTTTCCATCCCTTCTTATGGACAGCCGCATCCGATTGTCGATCAAACAGCGAAGGTGCAGAAGGGGCAGCACATCGAGCTAATTGGCAGCGTCACCCACATCGACGAAAATCACGTGACGGTGAACCTATGCATTTCCGTCACCCTCGATGCCGGTACCGTCAGACTGGTGACGCCCTATAAGCCGCCCACGCGGAAGACGCCACGGATGGATAAGGCCACATAGAAAGCCGCCATCAAGCGGGACGTCTCACCCGCCTGGAAATGGCCCGCAATAGGTCCGCTTCGTTCGTGGTCCCGGCGTCGAAAACCTGGAACACTTCCCTAGCCAGGGATTCCCGTTGTTCCCTGTCTTTTTTGGCTAGGCGGCGCTCGCTACACAGCCGGTCAAATACCCGCTGGAGCTTATCCAGATCAGCGGGCCAGTAGACATTACTGTTGCTCGACCAAGGCATTGCCGCCGACCTCGGCGCGGCTTTGAGAAGACACCATTGAGGCAGCAGGAACCCGCTCCAGAACGCTACACGGAGCGGGTTCCTATTCCTATTCCTGACCACAGGGCGGGCTCAGGCAAGCGCTGCTGCGGCCAATGGAATTGCTGAAAGGGTGTTGCCTGCCGCGGTGGGAACGCAAGTAGGTCTTCCGGATGGCACCACCGCCGAATGGAGGAACTCCTCGGCACGAACAGAGTTGCCGACGCCGGGACATGGCCGGATTGAACCGGAGCCGGTCAAAGGCAGAGGCAGAGTCTGGAAGGCCGTTGCGTCCCACCCTCGCCCTCTCACGAGAAACCCCCAGAGCGGGGTTCTGTTAAGGCGACGCATGCAGCTTGCGTGACCCACAGGCATCGGCTCCCAACAGCGCATCGAGTATGATGGACATTGCGCTATCCTCCGTTGAACCTGACCATCAATGCACATCTCGGCGGGGCGCTTTTTGGCCTTGAGGTTCGATGGGAATTCCCCAGGTCTCTGCGTGGCTGAAGAGCCCGCACCGCTCCGGGCGGTGCGGGCCGACCAGAGATCGGGTCTTTGGTCAGCGACAGGCCGGTGCAACGCTGTCGCCGTTGGGTCAATTTTCAGCGACGGACAAGGTTCCGTGCTGCGAAAAAGCCGGCCACCTTTCGGCAGCGGGAGGGCTGGAGTGGTTGCGACGGGTTGACCGATTGAGGCCGAAGCTACGTCCAAAACTGTCGTGTTCTGGAAAGCGGTGGTCTATGCCCATCGCATTCGCGATTTGGGTGGTACGCAATTGGTCCATTTAATGATGTGATCCCTCCTCAACGTAGGTCAGGGCCGGCCGCAATAAACCCGCCGCCCCATTCACGGCAGCGGCGGGCGTCCCTAGGGATGAACCAAGGGACTGCCCGGGGCGGGGTGACCCGGGCTCATAGCAAGATGCAATTTCGGTGCCGAGTGAACTGTGCCGCCATTAAACACTAATGAAAAAGCCGGCCGCGTGGCCGACGGACTCGGAGGTGACTGCAGCTGAGGAATTGACCACCGCATGCTCAACATGCCGTGCCAGACAAGGTTCCGAGCACCAAGCCGGCCGGGTCGGAACGGGCTCCGATCACTCAACCTGGGTCAAAGCCACGCCGGATCTCGGCGGAACCGGTGAACGCGTGATCGGCAATGCCGTGAAGGGATATCGGCAACAGAGATGGGGAGGAAGTTGACAGCATTTTCGCGGTCATGGTCGATGCTGTCGCCAACCTCGCCCGAGATGGAGGAGTCTCGTGACACTTCGGCGGAACGGGTGACGACTTCGAGTGTTCTTACTGGCGGCAACAAAAGGAGCAACGTCATGGCGGCACCCCGAGCGGTTTGGAAGGGCTTCCTGAAGGTCGGGTCGGTTTCGTGCGGCGTGAAGATTGTCGGTGCGACCAGCGAGGCCTCCAAGATCCACTTCAAGATTTTGAACCGCGAAGATGGCCTGCCTGTCAAAAGCGCGTATGTGGATGAAGAGACCGGGGATGTCGTCGAGAGCCAGGACCAGGTTAAGGGTTATGAGGTGGACAAGGACCATTTCATCAATATCGAGCCTGACGAGATCAAGAAACTCAAGCTGACATCGGCCCACACTCTCGAGGTGGATTCATTTGTCGCGATCGAAGACATCGACACCCGATATCTGGAAAAGCCCTATTACCTGATCCCGGCGGACGGTGCCTCCCTCGAAGCCTTTTGCGTTCTTCGCGACGCGATGGCGAACAAGCGCGTGGCTGCGCGCTCTTGCGTGGTGCTCTACCAGCGCGGGCGCGAGGTGCTGATCCAACCTTTCCAGAAGGGGATGCTGCTGACCGAATTGCGCGCTCACAGCGAGATGACGTCGGAAAAGACCGTGTTTGAGGGCTTGAAAAGCCATAAATACGACGAAGACCTTCTTGAGATAGCCGAACTGTTGATCGACAAGAAAGTCACCAAGTTCGACCCGTCGAAATTCGAAGACACATATGAGGACGCGTTAATCGCCATGATCGACGCCAAGCGCAAAGGCAAAGCGCCGCCCAAGCCGGTGCCCGCACCAAAAGAGAATGTCGTCGATCTGGCCTCGGTCCTTCGCAAGAGCCTGGCCAAGGAAGGCATCAAGGGCGGCGCCAAAGCCAAGAGCCGAAAGTCGGCGTAGAAATGCTGGCGCTTGTCAAGCCTCCAGGTCTTAGTTCTGTTCCTGGAAGAACGCCGAAGGGGCTCCCATGTGCAATGACTACGAGCAGCACGTCCTCTGGGCCGAATATTGCCGGATGATGGCCTCGCTGACGTTGAAGATCCCGAACCATCAGACCGAACTCGATCTGCCGCAGGCAGACGACATTCGCATCAACGACCCAGCTCCAATTATGCGTGCCGGCGGCGGCGTCATAGAACTTGCATCGATGACGTTCGGGTTCCCGCCATCAGGACCGAAAGGGGGACCGGTGTTCAATTTCCGCTCGGAAGGCAGGCAATTCGCAAACAGCAACCGGTGTCTGGTCCCGGCGTCTGCATTCTTCGAATTCACTGGCATCAAGTATCCAAAGGCCAAACATCGGTTTACGCTCAACGGCGCTCCGTTTATGGCGATTGCCGGCTTATGGCGTGAGGGCACCGGCAACAAGCCGCCGACCTTCACGATGCTCACGACCGATCCCGGGGCGGACGTTGCGCCATATCACAACCGCCAGGTGGTTGTGCTCAAGCCTGAAAATTGGCGGGCTTGGCTCGATCTTACGAAGCCCGAGGCCGAACTCTTGCGGCCGCTTTCGGCCGGGGCGCTCTCGGTGGAGACTGTGCGGCCCGAAAGCGCGTGACACGGCGGCGCCTATTCCATGTCTGGCACATCGCCACTGACCAATAGCGTTGTGGGCGGACCGTAATCGCCTAGTGCAGGGTCGGCATCTCGGCTCCAGGCGATCACGCCAATATGCTTCGAGGCGAGCCCCTTGGCCATCCTGATCGCGCGCTCCTCGCTTTACTGATCAGTCGGGCCCTAGGCGGTGAACAGTTCGCCATCTTCACCGCGGTCGAAGGCCACGACAACGATGAGTTTCGGCTTTTTCTGGGAAGGCAGGCCGTGGTCGGACATCAATCCATCAACTCAAGGAATTGATAGTTCTCCGGCGCCGCATCACTTGGCCAGTCAGCGCAGCAGGCTATGATTGCCGCCTTATTGGCGTCCATCCAGATCGCCGCCGCTACATCCTCGTCCTTCGAGGGTGCTCATCGTCAAAGCTGGAATCGTCCCAGTTTTCGAGCGCGAACATCCCATCCGTTGCCTCTTCCGCGGATATTCCCGCTGCGGCAAGGACAGCTTTGGCCGCTTCGATGCCGCGTTGCTTCTCTTCCGGCGAAGCGCCTTTGATTTTCAGCTGAAGCCTCATCACTCGCCTCCCGCGGCCAATCTGGTCAACAGTGAACGAAATAAGAACAAAAAGTCAAGAGCGGCCTTGACGAGGCAGGAATAGATTCCTTATTCCTGAAAGACATATGAGCAGGAAAGGCTATGGGAAAGCGCCAGAACGCGCCGGGCGGCGAAGCTATGTCGGATTTGGAAACCGCGGTGCAGCAGGCCATCGCTGCGGCGGGCGGCGATTGCGTAGTCGCACTGCTGCACGTTCTATCCAGGAACACCGAACTCGAACGTGAGCTCGCGCTGTCGCGCGCGGCAGTTTCCAACGGCTTCTCTCGCGGCTGGCACAGGGACGCATCTGATGGCGAATACGGCCGAGGACAATTTCCGCATCGAAGTCTGGGACAGGGAGGAAAAGACCCATCTCGAAACAATTTCAACGTCCCCGGATGCGACAGTCAGCCAAGCCGCCTGGCAGGCTGCAATTCGCCGTCGACCCGGCATGCTGCTGATCCACTACAACAGCCGGCATGTCATGGAAAAAATCTTGACGCCTGGGGAGGTGAAGATCCCGCCACAGGCAATTGTCGACGGAAGCATTCATGCCGGTCTGGACGTCTCACTCGGGGACTTACGCGAATGGCACAAGCTGCGGGCGTGGTGCAAGACTTGCTCTCATCACGCCGAGGTGAAGCCGGCCGCGCTGATCGGGCGATACGGGAAGGCCGCGCTGTTCAGTACCGTTGAGCGGGCGCTTCTCTGCACGAACTGCGATCGAGGTGGCCCGGTGAGATTGGAAATCCACAAACTTCCCCGGAACTGAGAGGATGTTCAAAATGCACGATCTGATCACTTTCTTCCAGACCAATGCGACTCTGGTGATCGCCAACCCTATAGCCTTTATGACTTTCGCAGTTCTTTTTGGAGGCGGAGGGTTCATCGTTGGCCGCTACTTTTTGACAGAGCGCATTGCAAACTTGGAAAGCCGGATCGCAAGGCGTGATGACGAAATCGAAGCCCTGAAAATTGGACGTAAGCGCAAGCCTGAAGAGCCGTCACTGATCCCAATAAAAGGCACTTCGGCAATTGAGAACGATGCAACGCCGCTGTTGGGACAATGGCCGGATCGGCGCCGGCCAGGAACACTGTCTGCGCCACCACGTCAGCGACGCAGCTAACCATCTGGTTGTTTAGGCTCGGTCGTTCTTAAATTCTGAAAGGGCCTGCGGGGAATTTCTGCGCGAGATATCGAACGACGCGCACATTGTTTATCAGGAAGCTTCGCGAACCTTTGCCGTTGCAGCAATCGAAGCCGACCGCAACTGACCGCCACCAGGTCCGAATGGACGACCTCCTGAAAGCTCACATCTACCGTACAAATTGGATGGTTGGGTAAGACGAACAAAGTCTGCAGACGATCCCTTGCTTTCCGGCCATTCGCGCAACCAGAGTACGAAGCTTCTAGCCATCGTGATGAGCGGCGTGCCGCCGACAATTTTTGCTCAGCGGTCAGGTTTAAAGAAGCGTTGAACTTCCTCAGCCTAGGCCGTGTACTTATTAACCAAGCGTCATGTGACTGGTGACGACATCCCGCTTTGCTCCTCTAGCGACGAAGTTCGTGCGGCAGGGCAGTATGTGGCGGTGGGCCAACAGCGGAAGTTCCTTGCTATGTTTGAGGGAGAGCCCTCGTGCTATTGAAATGCACCATCTCTTCGCTTCCATTTTCCCGGGCGGAACATCTATGGCGCGCGTTGCTCGAGTCGATTTGCCGCTACGTTCGGTGCTTGAGCCGCTCTACGCCAAGGCGGGATTCGCTGACGCATTCGCGATCGATCTGCCGAGCAATGCGACGGGCGATGCCGAGCGCCTCGCCGCCCATATGCTTACGGGGCAGGCGCGGTGGGTTGGCTGGCTAATAGCTATAAGGGATACATTGGTTGCGGGGTTTGGCCTTAAGACATCGTCTGAGTTGCGCGATGACGTTTCGACCGACAGGATCGATTTCTTCCGGGTCTACGATCGGCGCCGTCATGAGATTGTTCTTGGCGAGGACGATCGCCATCTCGACTTCCGTTTGTCCGTTTTGGTCGAAGAGTCCGCTTCGTGCCGCCGACTCGGCGCTACAACGGTCGTGACCTTCAATCATTTGGGAGGGCAAGCCTATATTGCGGGAATTGCGCCTTTCCATCGCCTGATCGTAAAGTCGTCTTTGCGTCGAGCCGAGCGATCGGGCTGGGTGAACTGTGAGGTGGTGCGCCGCCGGCCTGGATCATGGCGACTCTCGAGGTCCTTCGCCTTGCGTTCAAGCGTCGCGTAGTCGTTGCCGTGTTGCTCAATTAGGTTGTGATGGCCGAGAACAACATTGCCTTCCGCTCCCAAGCGGCAACGGTACGGCAAATGTGGCACGATGTGGAGCGGCGCGCGGCGACCCACGGGCGCCGCCTTCGGCTTCCAGCGTGGGGCCGTAGCGCCGCACCTCGGCGGGAACCCGCCTGGGTGAGACGCGCATTCCAAGCGCGCGCCGGCTGTAAACCCCCCGGGACTACCGTTTTCCCCCGCTTCCTTATTCTTGCAAGGAACCAATCGATGCATTCCACGTTGTCACCGTTGCGGCGAGGTGCATCTTTGGCCGCGGGGGGCGGATTCATTAGATAATCAACATTTGAAAACCGCTGGGGTGGGAGTGGCAATGTGAGCGTGCAGGCATCAAGAAAGCAATTAGATCGCCGACAAGTTCTCAATTCCTTGAAAGCATTCAGACGGGGAGACTTCTCGGTCCGCATCGATAATGTTTATGAGGGTATAGACTCCGACATCGCCGAGACCTTCAACCAGATCGTCGAACTGAACGATCAGGTGACACGCGAGTTCGAACGCCTGAGCAGGGTGGTGGGCAAGGATGGCCGGATCGGCGAGCGCGGCCATGTTCGCAATGCTACTGGCAGTTGGGAATCCAGCGTCCGGTCAGTCAACGACCTCATCGAAGACATGGTCCAGCCCACGGCGGAAGTGGCCCGCGTCATCGGCGCCGTTGCGAAGGGCGACCTGTCTCAAACGATGATGGTCGAAATCGATGGCCGACCGCTGCGTGGCGAGTTCCTGCGCATTGGCAAGATTGTCAACACTATGGTCGGGCAACTGGCCTCTTTTGCATCGGAGGTGACGCGTGTCGCGCGCGAGGTAGGCACTGAGGGAAAGTTGGGTGGACAGGCCCGTGTGAAGGGCGTGGCTGGCACATGGAAGGACCTGACCGACAACGTCAACGCTATGGCCACCAATCTCACTGGGCAGGTGCGCAACATTGCCGAAGTGACCACAGCAGTCGCCTCCGGTGATTTGTCAAAGAAGATCACGGTCGATGTCAAAGGCGAAATCCTCGAACTCAAGAAAACCATCAACACGATGGTTGATCAGTTGAACTCATTTGCCTCGGAAGTGACCCGTGTTGCTCGCGAGGTGGGCACCGAAGGCAAGCTCGGCGGTCAGGCCCGTGTCGAAGGCGTTGGTGGTACCTGGAAAGACTTGACCGACAACGTGAATTCGATGGCTGAAAACCTCACGGGCCAAGTGCGCAACATCGCCGAGGTTACGACTGCGGTCGCGTTGGGCGACCTTTCGAAGAAGATCACCGTCGACGTGAAGGGCGAGATCCTCGAACTTAAGAATACCATCAACACCATGGTCGATCAGCTCAATTCCTTCGCTTCGGAAGTGACGCGCGTTGCACGTGAGGTGGGCACGGAAGGCAAGCTCGGGGGCCAAGCCCAGGTGCGGGGCGTGGCAGGGACATGGAAGGATCTGACTGACAACGTCAATTCGATGGCCGAAAACCTCACCGGCCAGGTGCGAAACATTGCCGAGGTCACGACTGCGGTCGCTTCGGGCGATCTATCAAAAAAAATAACCGTGGCCGTGCAGGGCGAGATCCTTGAGCTCAAGGACACCATCAACACGATGGTTGATCAGTTGAACTCCTTTGCTTCGGAGGTGACCCGCGTTGCGCGTGAGGTGGGAACCGAAGGCAAGCTCGGTGGCCAGGCGGAGGTGAGGGGCGTCGGGGGTACTTGGAAGGATCTGACCGACAACGTCAATCTGATGGCGGCAAACCTGACAGGGCAAGTCCGCAACATTGCCGAAGTGACCACGGCGGTCGCCCGAGGCGATCTCTCAAAGAAGATCACCGTTGACGTGAAAGGTGAAATCCTTGAGCTGAAGGATACCGTCAATACGATGGTCGACCAGTTGAACTCCTTCGCCTCCGAGGTGACCCGCGTGGCGCGTGAGGTCGGCTCGGAAGGCAAGCTGGGTGGTCAGGCGCACGTCGAAGGCGTTGGCGGCACGTGGAAGGACCTGACCGACAATGTCAATGCCATGGCAGGCAATCTGACCGTACAGCTGCGCGACGTGTCGAAGGTGGCTACGGCAATTGCGACTGGCGACCTCACCCAGAAAATTACCGTCGATGCGCTCGGCGAGATCCTGCAGATCAAGGACGTGATCAACACGATGGTTGATCAGCTGAATTCCTTTGCCTCCGAAGTAACGCGCGTTGCCCGCGAGGTCGGTTCCGACGGCAAGCTGGGTGGCCAGGCCCAGGTGCGAGGCGTGGCGGGAACTTGGAAGGACCTGACTGACAATGTCAACGCGATGGCAGCCAACCTGACGGGCCAGGTCCGCAACATCGCGGAAGTGACCACCGCGGTGGCTCTCGGCGATCTTTCGAAAAAGATTACCGTCGATGTGAAAGGCGAAATCCTCGAGCTGAAATCGACGATCAATACCATGGTCGACCAGCTGAATTCGTTTGCCGGGGAGGTCACGCGTGTGGCCCGGGAAGTTGGCACCGAGGGCAAATTGGGCGGGCAGGCGCAGGTGCGCGGTGTCGCCGGAACATGGAAGGATCTGACGGATAACGTGAATTCCATGGCCGAAAATCTCACCGGCCAAGTTCGCAATATCGCCGAAGTCACGACGGCGGTCGCGCGCGGCGATCTCTCAAAGAAGATTACCGTCGACGTGAAAGGCGAAATCCTCGAACTAAAGTCGACCATAAACACCATGGTGGACCAGCTGAATTCCTTCGCCGGCGAGGTAACGCGCGTGGCGCGTGAGGTCGGCACCGAAGGCAAGCTTGGTGGGCAGGCCCAAGTACGTGGCGTCGCCGGCACGTGGAAAGACTTGACGGACAACGTCAATCTCATGGCGACGAATCTGACCAATCAGGTTCGCGGTATTGCCGAAGTCGTCACCGCCGTCGCTCAAGGCAATCTCAAGCGCAAATTGATGGTCGACGCGAAAGGCGAAATCGCTTCTCTGGCAGACACCATCAATGGCATGATTGAAACGCTCGCGACGTTTGCCGACCAGGTTACCAACGTCGCGCGCGAAGTCGGCATAGAAGGAAAACTTGGCGGCCAGGCACGCGTGCCGGGCGCGGCAGGGCTGTGGCGAGATCTGACCGACAACGTCAATCAGCTTGCCGCGAATCTGACCACCCAGGTGCGCGCAATCGCCGAAGTCTCGACCGCTGTGACGAAGGGCGATCTGACACGCTCGATTAGTGTCGAGGCGTCAGGTGAGGTCGCTGCGCTCAAGGACAACATCAACGAGATGATCCGCAACCTTAAGGATCAGACGCTGAAGAATGCTGAGCAGGACTGGTTGAAGACCAATCTCGCCCGTTTCTCGCGCATGCTCCAGGGCGAGCGGGATCTGGCTACCGTATCACGTCTTATCATGTCCGAACTCGCACCTCTGGTAAACGCGCAGTACGGCGTCTTCTACGTGACCAATCGCGACCAAGAGGAGTCCTATCTGGAGCTGGCGGCATCTTATGGCGCCGAGAGTAAAGCGGCCATCAAACACCGCCTCGATCTGCGGGAGGGGCTCGTCGGTCAAAGTGCAGCCGACAAGCGCGCCATCATGCTTGATAACGTGCCGCCAGACTTTTTGCGCGTAACATCCGGCCTTGGCAGTGCCTCGCCTGCCAATATCATCATTCTTCCGGCCTTGTTTGAAGATGAGGTCAAGGCCGTCATCGAGCTCGCATCTTTCAGCGAATTTCGCGACACGCATCAGTCATTCCTCAACCAGCTGATGGAATCCGTCGGTATCGTTCTCAACACCATCGCGGCTACGATGCGCACCGAAGGTCTCCTCAAACAGTCCCAGCTGCTTACGTCCGAATTGCAGGCCCGTCAGACGGAACTGACCAAGAAGCAGGAGGAATTGCACGCCACAAACGAAGAGCTGCAGGAAAAGGCGCAGCTTCTGGAAAACGAAAAGAAGCAGGTCGAAAACAAGAATCTTGAAATCGAGATGGCGCGAAGGGCGCTTGAGGAAAAAGCCGAGCAGCTGGCGCTTACATCAAAATATAAGTCAGAGTTTCTCGCCAATATGAGCCATGAGCTCAGGACTCCACTGAATTCTCTGCTCATTCTTTCGAATCTTCTGGCGGCCAACCAGCAGGGCAATCTGAACGAGAAGCAGATCGAGTTCGCGCGGACGATCAATTCGGCCGGCACGGACCTACTCAGCCTCATCAACGACATTCTCGATTTGTCGAAGATTGAATCCGGGACCGTCTCAATTGACATTAATGATATGCCTGTGGCGCATCTGCGCCAGCATATGGAGCGGACATTCCGCCAGCTTGCTGCCGACAAGGGCCTAGGCTTTGCCATCACTGTCGATTCCGCGCTGCCCGACACGGTACGCACGGACGAAAAGCGCCTCCAGCAAATTGTCCTTAATCTGCTTTCCAACGCGTTCAAGTTTACCTCTCACGGTGAAGTCAGCTTGAATTTCCGATACGAGAAAGCCGGACGCCGCAACGGTGCCAAAAAGTCGATAAAAGCATTGGCGATCGCCGTGTCCGACACTGGCATAGGGATTCCAGAAGACAAACAAAAGCTGATTTTCGAGGCCTTCCAGCAGGCCGACGGCACCACCAGCCGGAAGTATGGCGGCACTGGTCTTGGCCTCTCGATCAGTCGCGAGATCGCCCGTCTGCTCGGCGGAGAACTGAGGGTCGAAAGCACTCCTGGTAAAGGTTCGACATTCACGCTCGTCATTCCGCTGGATGGGCCACGAGTTGCAGTGACAGCGGATCCCGAACTGATTCCTGCTACTGAGAGTATCGCTACCGGCGCAACCTTGAGCAGTCCGCCATCGGCCGAACTGATGGACGATCGCGATTCGATATCGGCGGAGGACAGGGTCGTTCTAATCGTTGAGGACGACCCGACCTTCGGAGGGTTGCTGCTCGGCCTGGCGCGATCGGCTGGTCTTAAGGGAGTGCTCTCAACCGCCGGATCAGGCACTCTGGCGCTGGCTCGCAAGCTGGTTCCCGATGCGATCACCTTGGATATTGGACTTTCGGATATTGACGGGTGGGTGCTCTTTGATCTGCTCCGTCATGATCACAAGACCAAGGGCATTCCAGTTCATGTAATTTCTGGGGCCGAGGACCTCGAAGGTCTGGCCCGAAAAGGTGCATCGAGCATCTCCACGAAGCCTGTATCATCCGAAGAGTTGATGACGGTGTTTCAGGACATCCATTCTAGGAAACTTCGCGTTCAGCGGCGGGTCCTGGTGGCCGACCCGGATCCGGAACGCCGGCTATCCTTAGTCGAAGCGATCCGCGACGGGGTGACCTCGGTCGCTGCAATCGGCCGAATTGCCGCGAACGCAGAGGATGATATAGATATGGCCTCCTATGATGCGATTGTGCTCGGCTTCGGCAGGTCCGCCAAGGACAACGCGCAGGCCCTGGATGAACTTTCCAGCGAATTCGCGGACGTTCTTCCGCCACTGTTGTTCTTCGCTCCCCACTCGGATGCAATTGACCAAGTGCTGGCCTTGAACCCAACCTGGAAGGACACGCCGAGGGCCGAGAATTTCGCTCAATTGGCTTTACATATTTCCGCAACACTCCCAGGTGACCAGCGTCCGGATGGACACACAGAAACGGAGCAAGCCGACGATAGGGCCGATCTTGCCGGCGCTAAGGTGCTGATAGTCGATGACGACATCCGCAACATCTACTCGCTGACCAGCGTTCTAGAGACGTTCGACATAGAGGTGATGCACGCCGAGCGTGGCCGCGACGGGATCGCGCTCCTGGAACAAGCGCCGGATGTCGACGCTGCGTTGATCGACATCATGATGCCGGAGATGGACGGGTATGAGACGATGCGTTTGATACGCAATACGCCCGCAATCTCTCACATCCCCCTGATTTCGGTGACCGCGAAGGCAATGAAAGGTGACCGGCAGAAATGTCTGGACGCCGGTGCTTCCGACTATATTGCCAAGCCGGTCGACCTCGATCTCCTGCTGGCCTTGCTCCGGGTCTGGATCGGTCGCTCGCGGGCGCGGGGCGAGAATGCGGGAAAAATGCTGATGGCAGTAAACTGACGGGTGTTCGATGGCAAAGCTGTCGCGGATACGATCGAAGAAGTCGCAGTTCGAGGCCCTCGCCAATGATCCGACGAAGGCACGTGTCCTTGCCGTCGACGACGACGAACGCAATCTGCTAGCGATTGAAGAGGTCCTCAGCCCGATCGCGGAGATTGTGGCAGTACAATCCGGCGAGGAGGCCTTGCGTCGCCTTTTGAAAGAGGATTTCGCTGTTATTTTGCTGGACGTGCTGATGCCGGGTTTGGACGGCTACGAAACAGCGGACCTCATCCGCCAGCGTGAACAGTCCAAACGTACGCCCCTCATCTTCCTTACGGCCATCAACAAGGAAGATGCTCATATGCTGCGCGGCTACGATGCAGGCGCTGTGGATTATGTGTTCAAGCCGTTCGACCCGGTCATGTTGCGCTCAAAGGTGGCTGTCTTCGTCGAGCTTCACGAAAAGACCCGGGAAATCCAACGCAACGCGGTCGCCGAGCAAGGCTTGCTGGCAAAGGCCCTTCAGGCCGAAAAGGAAAAGCTCGAAGCCGAGCGATCGCTGCGCAACGCCGAAGAGCGTCAGGAAGCTATCCTCAGTTCCTTGCCCGTCTGCTTTCATGCGAGAGCCGCCGAGCCGCCCTTCGCAGCCCGCTTTGTGACAAAAGGGGTGGAACGCTTAACGGGATTTCCACCGGAGCGACTCACGTCGGATCCGCACTTCGGGCTAGGCCGGGTCCATCCAGATGACCTGCCAACGGTGAAGGAAGCTTTGCTGGCTGCAAAGGCAAACGGCTTCTACACCTGCGAATTCCGCTGGCAGTGCGCCGATGGGAAATACCGCATCTTTCTGGACCAAGGTGTCCTATCGAAGGGCGACGGACGTCGACAAGAAATTCTGGGCACGTTGCTGGATGTAACCGAACGTCGCGGACTTGAGGACCAGCTTCTCCAATCACAGCGCCTCGACGCCATCGGCAAACTTACCGGTGGACTGGCGCATGACTTCAACAATCTTCTCGCCGCAATTCTCAGTGGGCTGGGATTGCTTGAGCGGCACGTAACGCTCGACGAGAAGGCGCGGCCGATTATGGACTTGACCCGGCGTTCGGCAAAACAAGGCGCGGAACTCGTGACCCGTATGCTCGCCTTCTCGCGACGGCAAAATCTGAAGCCAACAGCCGTACGCCTCGCAGCGCTTGGGGACACGATGAACGGGCTGGTGGCTCCGGTGTTGGGCGGCCTGGTCCGCTTTGATTGGATGGTCGATGATACCGTTTGGCCGCCGCACGTCGATGTCGGCCAATTGGAGTTGGCCTTGATGAACTTGGTTTTCAATGCACGTGACGCTATGCCTTCGGGTGGAACAATAAGCGTGCTCGCGAAGAACCGCACTATCAAGACCGCATCCGAAGATCTAACGCCTGGCGACTATGTGGTCATCACCATCAAGGACACTGGTGCCGGCATCCCGCAGGATATTTTGGCCAAAGTCGTCGAACCGTTCTTCACCACCAAGCCGGTCGGCAAAGGAACGGGCTTGGGTCTCAGCACGGTCTACGGTTTCATGAAGCAGTCCGGCGGATCGCTCCGTATAGACAGTGTCGTTGGTCGTGGGACTACTATGGAACTTTGGTTGCCGCGCTCGACCGAGCAACCAGCCGGCGACGTAACAGAGCTCGATGTAGAAGAGATACAAACAGGCACCCGCAAGGCGTTCCCGTCTATCCTGCTCATCGACGACAGCAGTGTGCTACTGCAATTGACGGCCGAGTCGCTCAGGCGCCGTGGCTTCAAAGTGACCTGCGCAGCAGGGGGCGCGGAAGCGCTGGCGATTATCGAACGAACGCCAGGTGAGTTCGACGTCATCGTGACCGACTTCGCTATGCCGCTCGTCTCTGGTGTGGACGTTATTCGGTTTGCGCGCAATCTCCGCTCGGATTGGCCGGCAATCCTCATAACTGGTTATGCTGATGCGGAAGCGATTGCCGATCGGCCGGCTGACGTCCCGTTGCTGGGCAAGCCTTTCCGCGAAAAAGACCTCGTCAGGAGCATCCTGCAGCTGGGCGGCAATGCGGCCCTACAGGCAACCTAAAACCGGGTTAAGCGACGCAAACAAGGCTCGGCTGATCGACCCAGTGGAATGCGGTCGCATCCGGATATGAAGCAATCCGGCCAACGCGAAGCGTCGTGGCTCCGCGACGTAATATATTCACTCTACCTCATTGTCGGCCTAGGCGTCGTCCGCCTAGGCGCCCAGTTTGTGGGGTTCTAGAAGCTTTTCGAACTTTCTGCCTCGCGTATTCCCGCGAAGCTTTGGCATGGAGGCCCTAACCCACTGCGACGACTTTCTCTACGTCGCGTTGTTGCAACGGTCATCAGCAGCGAGCTTTCGGAAAATCGGCATGGGCGCAGAAACCAGCCCACGCAACGTACACCGATAACATGCGTTCTATTGGCAGAGCAGTCGCCGATCTGAGGATCAGCTTCATGCGCAGACAAAGCCGGAGGCGATTGGGATGACTAAGTTCAGAGAAGCCCTCGAGCGCGGCAAGACAGCCTACCAGCAAGAGCAGGATGCGAATGTCCCAGTGACGGACTTTGCCACCAAAGCCAGTGCTTGGCTAAACGATGTCGTTGTTGCCTCGTTAGAAGCGGCCAAGGCCGAGGTGGCGGGCGAGATGACGATCGATATAGACACGGCACCGCGGCGCCGTGGCAGAGTGTTAACGCCCGCTGTTCGGTTCCAAATCTTCCGAAAACCAGGATTGAAAAAGACGGCCAGAAGGGCATTCACCGTCAACGTTCAGCTAAGTGGAGAGGTGTCGGTTTCTTCACCGGGTATGGTGGCCGAGGCTGTTGGAAATCTGGGGGATAGGTCTGGGGAGAGGTTTCGCAATCTCGTCGTCAAGCTGATCGAAGACGTCGCTAGGGGCATGTGACGGGGGAATACCCATGAAGGGCGTGCCGCTGCAGTGAGAACCATTAGCCCCGAGTTCGTCGCAGATTCGTTCCCTGGCGATCGGAGCCGATTTGGAAAGCTTTGAGGTAGTACGTACCCGGCGCATTGGGTCACGATTTCGAAGGAATGTCCGCCTCAACCGGGATCACGCAGTAGCGGCAGTTCGCGCCGCCTCAGAGACCAAGGCTCGGTAGGCGCCGTTCGAGAGTTTCATCAATCCGGCGCGGTCACAGATCTAAAGCGCGCCCGCTGAGGGAACCGTTTCTGGAGCCGCTCCACATTCAGAATAAATTCCTACGTCTAGGGCGCTGTCGATTAAGGACACTGCGGATCGGTTGTGGCCTCCCGACCGAAGCCGACCGCGACGATCTCCGGCTCTACCTCCTCTTCCAAAAATTCTCCATGGACAGGTAGGTGAACGACGCTGTCCAGCTTAACAGCACCAGGCCGGTGAGTGCCTCTGAAGAGGCAATCAGTCGCATCGGACCCTCGGCCCTGATGTCACCGACTCCCAGCGTTGTATAGTTGGTGATGGAGAAATACAGGAAGTCGATCCAGCCATCGGAGATTTTTCCGACGATTTCGCCTAACAGGCCGCAGCTATGAAGGCCCCAGAAGACGAAACCGTAGAACGTAATCTCGACAGTATGCGCGGCAAGCGCTCCAAAAATAACGATCAGCAATCGTCCTCGGCTCGGAAATCCGCCGATCTCGGCTGACCGGGCCGAGCTCGCGACCATTTTGAAAGCCTCATAGTGGACGAGAACGCACGCGATTGCCAGAACGAGCGATACGAGACTGACTGCGATGACGTTCATTATGGGTGCACCGTTTGAGGAAGGCTTCGTGTTGATCGCCCAAATCGGTGCCTGTGTGAAGGTCTGGTTTTCTGCGGCGCGGCTGATTGGCTCGTCCGGCTCGCCCCCAGGCCGCGGACAAGCGTTTGCCCGCAACGGTATTTCTTGCCGGCGCCGATACGATCGAGATCCATGGCAACGAATTCGCTTCAATGGAATTGACGCGCCAGAGAGCGCTCAACTTTGGCCTGGACGGCAGGCAGAGGAAGGATAAGTAGCGCAATGTCGTGTAGGGAATGAAGACAGATCCTCAAAGTGAACTTCAGCGGCATGAGATGCCTTGGCAGCTGCTTCGGCAGGTGTTGGTGGGTTGCCGAGCTTCATGCCGGTGGTCTTGCGCGAGGCAAGGGCGGCCTTGGTCCCGAGATCAGCCGCCGCTCCTTCTCGGCAAGCGCTGCGTAGAGGTGCAGCATGAACGGATCGGCATCTGCGCCAAGTTCAGCCACGATGAACGGAACACGTTGCACCCTAAGCCCAGGGATGAAGGCAACGTTGCGCGACAATCGATCGAGCTTAGCAACAATGACCGGGCATTTGGCCCGGCGCGCGAGGGCGAGGGCCGCTGCCAGTTGAGGCCGGTGGTCGAGAGCATCCGAGCCTTTGCCCGTTTCGATCTCGGTAAACTCATCGACGATCGCAATGCCGTCGGCTTCCGTGCAGCGAGCCACGGCGGCACGCTGCGCCTCGATGCCAAGGCCTGACCGGCCCTGCCTATGAGTTGACAACCGATAGTACGCGACGGCGCTCGACATGGCTCAAACGTCCTCGGGTGCCCTCGACAGCATGCGAGGCCATTGCCGGTGATGCTTTTCTGCTCGGTCAGTCCGATCGCCCACCGCTGTGCGCGGCTGGACAGTGTCTCGATAGGAGCGTGGGTCATTGCGGTCCTGGCATTCGGGTGGGCAGGTGGACCCTAACTTGGTCAAGCGATCTCTCTCAAGCGCACTTTGACGGTAGCTCAGGTGGATTGGCTCGGAAGCATTCTTTCTCACAAGGAACTTTCGGCCAACTCTCCCCGCGTTGCTCTTGGACCCAAAAAGCTCTTGGCCGACGGAACATCGCAGGTTCCATGAAGTTGGAGCAGCACGGAGGAACGTGCCATGAACAGTGTCATCTATCTTATCGGCCTCGTCGTTGTCGTGCTCGCGGTCCTCTCCTTCCTCGGTTTTCACTAGGTGACCCATGCAACGTAATGACGGCCAGGGCCGTAACCCCGCTGATTTCGACAAGGCGACAAGTGACGTTTCCGACAGACTTGCCCGGGAAAAAGAGCGCGCAAGCGAGTTGCTTCACGATGCCCGCGACGAACTGACCCGCAAGGCTGGCGACTACGCGACAGAAGCAACGCAGGTTGTTTCGGACAAGGCGCAGGAGACGCAGCGCGACATTGCATCGAGCTTGGCGGCGTTGGGCGGCGCGCTACGCGCGGCCAGCGATCACCTGGCCAACAATGATGAAAGGACTGCATCGAAATTTGCCTTGGACGCCGCCGGCGGCCTGGAGCGGCTTTCCTCCTCATTGAAACAAAAACCGTTCGGCCAGGTGCTTGAGGATGTGCAGTCCTTCGGCCGGCAAAACCCCGGTGCCCTGCTCGCTGGCTCCGTATTGGCTGGATTGGCGCTTGGACGGTTCATCAAAGCTTCCCCACCGACGAGCCCCGAAGCACCTCGGAGTGCCCCGCGAGAAGCCAACTCGCAGACCGTTCGAGCTGCTGATTGGTCGGCTGACAGGTCCCGAGCCTCCCGAGGCTATGGCAATGCCGATGACGCCCTGACTACGCAGGATGCGGAGCAAGACAGATGAACACTCAGGACAATCCCAGCCTCGCGACCCTAGTGACCGACTTGGCCCAGAACGTCACCACGCTGGTGCAAACCGAAGCCAGGCTTCTGCGGGCGGAGCTTTCAGAAAAGCTTACCAAAACGGGCGCTGGCGCCGCTGAGGTGCTGGGCGGAGCAATCTGCCTGCTCGCGGCTCTGATCGTACTGCTGCAAGCACTGGTCATCGCATTGACTCGGGCAGGGTTGGGCGCCGGGTGGTCCTCCCTGTTGGTCGGCGCGGTGGTAGCAATTCTTGGCGTCATCCTGCTGCGCACCGGGATGGCAAGCATGGCGCCTTCCGAACTGACTCCTGACCGGACGCAGGAACAGCTCAGGCGCGACGCGAATGTAATCAAGGAACAAGTGAGATGACCGACAAATCCGCAGCCGAACTTGAACGCGAGGCGGAGGCCGCGCGCGCCAGGGTAGTGGAAACCGCCGAATCCATTCGAGGCAAGATGACCCCGGGGCAATTGCTGGACGAATTCACCGGCATCTTCTCCGGGGGAGAAAGTTCGGCCATGCTCGACAACCTGAGAACACAGGTCAGGGACAATCCCTTGCCCGTGACTATGGTGGGCGCAGGTCTGGCTTGGCTGATGCTGGGCAGCGGTCCGTCGAACGGCAGGCGCGACCCCCCGGCCGCGTATGCGGCGCCTACTCCCCCCAGCGGGCGTGACGAGGCGGAGGGCGGCGGCCTGGGCAGCACGCTCTCCGAAACCGCTGAAGCGCTCTCGTCGGCCGCAAGCAGCGTTGGCGCCACAATATCAGGAGCAGCAAGCGGGGCCGCCGAAGGACTGGCGAGCAACGCTGCCAGTGCAGGATCGACGGCTGGCGGGATGGCTGCGAAAGCCAGCCGCTCGGCACAGGAGCTATTGAATGATCAGCCCTTGGCTGTTGCGGCGGTCGGTCTCGCCATCGGCGCCGCGATAGGCGCCATGCTGCCCCATACCGCGATGGAGGATGAGCAACTGGGCGGATATCGCGAGAAGCTTCGCCAGACCTCGGAGAGCATACTCGAGCAAGGCGTCGATCAGGCCAAGCAGGTTGCCGCAGACGCCTATGAGACGATCAAGCAGGAAGCTGGACGGCAGGACACACAAGCAGGCACGGTGGCCGACCAGATTGGTGAAATCGTCAAGTCTGCGGCTGACACGACAGAGCAGTCCGTACGCGAAAGGGTCTCTCGTCCTCCAGAGCAAAAATCCTAGGTGTGTAGTCCCCAACTGTGATGGTGTAAAAACAGAGCTGGAGCCATCGGCGGTATTCTGGTCGGCGAACGTTAGGACAGCTTTTTCAACATTGGCCGATAGCTGCCCAACTAACCTTCGCCTGGGGTCGAGCCGGTTGCACAGCCTGCTCCAAGGGAGCAGCAAATTCGGCGCATAGCGGAGCACGCTGTGCAGCGGATCGGCAACGGTGGACCGAAGCGAAGCGGCAAGTCTCAACCTCCTTGTAAATCCTCGGGCCTGCCATTCAGTCCGCCCCATTTCCGGATGTTTCACCCTTCAGAATAACCCGGACGTAGTTAGCACCGAGTAGTTGGCAATACTTGACCGAAACACCGGCGGCAGTCTGGCGGCGCCAACCACCACTTCATCGCGGGCAGACGGGCTCACGGCAAGGCCCGTACGTGCTCGATGGCCTGGCGTAGACGTCGCATTCCCGCCTCGCTCTCGGCCTTGTTGCAGGCGGCATAGCCAAGCACCAGGCCATTGCCGGAGGATGACCAGTAATATTTCGACAGCGGCGATGCGTTGACACCGAGTTTGTCGGCACAATGCACGACCGCCCGGTCGTCACAACGTTCGTGAAGCGAGGCAACGACCTGGATACCGGCTTCCGCCGCCGAAAGAGTGATGTGATCGGCCAGTTCGGTCTCGCACAATTCGTAGAAAAACTTGCGTCGCTCGGCGTAAATGCGGCGCATGCGCTTGAGGTGGCGGCTCATGTGACCTTCATCGATGAAATCGGCTAGCGCCGCCTGAAGCACCAGGGGTGCGAATTGCCCGGTGGTGCTCAGCGCATGCGGAATGCCCTTGCACAAGGCGGCGGGCAAGACCATGAACCCCAGCCTGAGCGCCGGAAACAGCAACTTGGCAAAGGTGCCGACATAGATGACCCGGTCAGCGTAATCCATGCTCTGTATGGCGGGGACCGGCCTTCCCTGAAATCTGTACTCGCCGTCGAAATCATCTTCGATGATCCAGGAATTGTTGCGCTCGGCGATTTCGAATAGCCGCAGCCGCTGGTCCATGCGCATCGTGATCCCCAGAGGATGCTGGCAGGCGGGCGTCACGTAGATCAGGCGCGGTGAAACCTCGGGCTGGTTCATCTGCCAGCCGTCGCGGTCAACGACAAGCGGCACAATATTGGCGCCGGCGACCGTGAAAGTCGCCTTGGCCGCGTAATAGCCCGGTTCCTCCAGCCAGACCGTGTCGCCCGGATCGAGCAGCAGACGCGCCAGCAGATCGAACGCCGCCTGCGCTCCCGTCGTCACGACGATCTGTTCGGGAGAACACCGCACCCCCCTGGCCGAGATCAGATAGCCGGCAATCGCTTCCTTGAGCGCCGGCAGGCCGGTCACATGATAGGTACCGAACAACATGTCGGCGCCAAACGTTGCCCGGCGTGCGAGCAGCCTGCCCCAGACGCCAAACGGGAAGTTTTGCGGGTCCGGCATGCCCGGATGAAAGGCAAAGCGTCCCGGCGATCCGTGATGGAAGGGTTGCTGCATCAGGCTCTCGCCGCGCCTGGAAAGCGGGCGCTGGATTGCCGTGGCCATGGGTTTGCTGCCTAGATCGGTCGAGTTCACGGGCAGGTCGATGACCACCGGGCGCGCGCCCTGCCGGCTTGCGAGATAGCCTTCCGTCGCCAACTGGTCATACGCACCGACGATAGTGTTGCGGGCGAGGCCCAGATCCTCAGCCAGAGCCCGCGTCGATGGCAATTCCGATCCCGGCGCCAGACGACGCCCACGGATCATGGCGGCAATCTGCCGATAGAGCTGGCGATGGATCGGTTCATCGATTGTCCGATCGATAATCAGCGCGTCCATCGGAAAGGCTTGGCGCCTTCGCCTTGATATCTGCATCGGAAAGGCCTCGCGGCAAGAGAGCTGATCGAGCTTAAGCGAGCGCCGCGCCAATTGAAACTGGCACCTTCACTTCCCGTCAAACTGGCTCTCGCGATGGAGACAGATCGGCGCTTAGATGAAAAGAAACAGGAAGCGACGGGCCGGACAGACCACACGCGGAACGCCTTCACCGACCTGATTGGGTTCAGATGAGGCGCCGCCAGCAACGGCATGGCCTGTCCGATGAGGAGCGATGATGGCTGTCCGCATAGGCATAAATCCGATCACATGGAGCAACGACGACGTGCCCGAGCTGGGCGGGGATACACCACTCGAGGTCTGCCTTTCCGAAACGGCCGAAGCCGGCTATGCGGGAACGGAGCTCGGCGGCAAGTTCCCGCGTGCCAGCAAGGCGCTGGCTGCAGTTCTCGCGGCCTATGATCTTAAGCTGGTCTCCGGCTGGTACGATGGCCGGATCTGCGAAAAGGAGGTCGAAGAGGAGTTCGACGCCATCCTGCCGCATCTGACGCTGCTGCGCGACCTCGGCGCCAAGCACGTCGTCTACGCCGATACCTCGCGCGGCCGCCATGGCGCCATTCACGATCCGATCTCGCAGCGTCCCAAGCTTGCCGACGGCGAGTGGAAGTCCTACGGCAACAAGATCACGCGACTGGCCGAACGGTTCGCGGATTTCGGCATCGGCATGGCCTTTCACCACCACATGGGAACCATCATCGAGACCGATCACGAGATCGGCAGGCTGATGGCCAGTTCAGGGCAAGCCGTTGGCCTCCTCTATGACACCGGCCATTGCCTGTTTTCGGGCGGAGATCCCGAGACGTTGCTGCGGCGGCATGTCGGCCGCGTCGTCCACGTGCACTGCAAGGATGTGCGCCCGGATGTGCTGAAGCGCGCTCGCGCCCTGGATATGAGCTTCATGGGCGCGGTGATGGAAGGCATCTTCACCGTGCCGGGAGATGGGTCCATTGACTATTTGACGCTTTTGCGGGTGCTCGCCGACAATGGCTATGCCGGCTGGCTGGTGGTCGAGGCCGAACAGGATCCTGGCAAGGCTCATCCGCTTACCTATGCGACGATGGGCTATCGCAACCTGCGCGACCTGGCCCTCGAGGCCGGTTTCGAGGTCAAGGAACGGGAGAACTGATACCCTTCGGGGCGCTAGGGAGCGGCAATGAGTTCTGTCCTGTACCAAGGTGTGGTCAAGAACTACGGCGCGCTGAACGTCTTGCGCTCGCTTGACCTTGCCGTCCCCGACCACATGTTCCTGGCCCTGCTCGGTCCTTCGGGTTGCGGCAAGACGACGGCGTTGCGCATCCTTGCCGGTCTCGACATGCCGAGCGCCGGCAAACTTTTCATCGGCGAGCGTGAGGTCACCCGGCTGCAGCCGCGCGACCGCGACATCGCCATGGTGTTCCAGAGCTATGCGCTCTATCCCCAGATGACGGTTGGCGAGAACATCGGCTATCCCTTGTGGATCCGCAGCATGCCGGACGGCGAGCGTCGCGCCAAGATCGACGAGGTCGCAGCGGTTCTGGAGATCGGCCACCTGCTCGATCGCCGGCCGCGCCAGCTCTCGGGCGGCCAGAGGCAACGGGTGGCGCTTGCGCGTGCCATCGTCCGCGATCCGGCGGCCTTCCTCATGGACGAGCCGCTGTCGAACCTGGACGCAAGGTTGCGCCTGACCATGCGCGGCGAGATCAAGCGGCTTTGTCAGCGGCTTGGCGCAACCACCCTCTATGTCACCCACGATCAGGTCGAGGCTTTGACCATGGCGGACTTCGTCGCGGTGATGCACGCCGGTGAGCTGCAGCAGATGGCACCGCCGGGCGATATCTACGATCGCCCAGCCAACCGTTTCGTGGCCACCTTCGTCGGTAATCCGCCGATGAACATCCTTCCGGTCGCGCTTGCCGAACAAGGCATCGCGATCGGTGGAACGCTGGTTCCGATCCCCGCTGCCCGGCTGGCGGCATGCCGTGTGGCGCAAGTGGTCGAGATCGGGCTGCGGCCGGAAGACATGAGCGTTTCGGCACCGGGCGCGCCCAACGCGCTGCCTGGTGAAATTTATGTTGTCGAACCCATGGGCAACGAGACGTTGGTCAATGTTCGCATCGGCGGCGGCAATGTCTCGGTCCGCGCTGGCCGCGACTTCAGGGGCGCGGTGGGCGCCAATATCGCGGTCACTTTTGATGTGTCGAACGCATGCTTCTTCAATTCGGCCGGCCTCACGGCCGTCCACAGGGTCAACAGTGATGGAGAGTGAAATGACGCAGTCCAGCAGAAGCAGACTTACTCGCCGCTCCGTACTCAAGGGAGGACTTGGCTTGGCGCTTGCCAGCACCGCCCTTACCGTACTCGGCCTGCCTGTCCCGGCCAGGGCGGCCGGCAAGAAGGTGATCATCGGCGCTTTCGCCGATGGCGGCCTGACGCCGTTCAAACAGAAGATCATCCCGCTGGCCAAGGATGCCGGCTTCGACATCGAATTCCTCGAGGATGAATATGGCGTGACGCTGGAGAAGTGGTTCGCCGACGCCAAGAACAGCGCCGGCCAGTACGACCTCTATCTTCTCGACGATCCATGGGTGCCGCAGTTCGGCGCCGCCAATGTGCTCGAGGATCTTGGAGCGGCCGGCATCGACGGCGGCGACAAGGACTGGATTGGCTCGATGATCGACATGGGCTACTGGCCGCCGCAGAAGGGCGCACGCGTGAAAGGCTTCGAAACCGCCACGCCGACGCTGATCTGCGTGCCGTTCGTCGGCGATCTGCAGACCCTGACTTACCGCAACGACGTCTACACGAGCGGTGCGCCGAAAACCTGGGACGAGGTCATCGCCAAGGGCAAGGAAGGCGTGGCGGCGGGCAAGATCAAATATCCGGTCGTGTTCCGCGGCGTTTCCGGCAATCCGATCGTGACCAGCTGGTACCCGGTCTTCCTGTCATTTGGTGGCTCCTTCTTCGACGACAAGTGGAACCCGGTCTTCAACTCCGCCGAAGGCAAGGCCTCGGCAGAATTCTTCGTCGGCACCATGAAGCAAAACGCGCCGAGCGGCGTCGTCGAGTTCGACTCGGACCAGGAAGGTGCGGCGATCCTCGGCGGCGAAGCAGGCGCGATCATCCAGTATTCCGGCAATGCGCTGAAGGCCGACGATCCGACACAGACCAAGGTGGCTGGCAAGCTCGATTTCGGCGTCGTGCCGAAGCACACTGCGGCGATCGCCCAGATGGGCATCTTCATCGCCGGCATTCCGAAATCGGCGCCCAACAAGGCCAATTCGGTCGAATTCCTGAAATGGTATGTCAGCGCCGACATCCAGGCCAAGCTGTCGGAAGCAGGTTCCATTCCGGTCAAGCGCAGCGCCTTCGGCATTGCCAAGCCCGGCAACCGGCTGATCCCGGTCGCTCTGCAGCAGCTCGACGCCGGCGCCCTGCCGAGGCCGCGCACGCCAGACTGGGCCAAGGTCGAGGAACTGCTCGGCATCGAACTCAACAAGGCGCTGCAGGCTGGCTCGGGTGGCGGGGCCGCATTGGACAATGCCGCCAAGCAGGTCAAGGACTACCTGTCTTCGGTCGGCTACTATTGATGGGAAACGGCGGGACGCAGAGCCGCAAATATCGTCTGCAGGGGGCGGGGCTCGACCTCGCCCTCCCTTATCTTATGCTGGCGCCAAGCCTGCTGATCGTGCTTGGCGTGCTCGTCTATCCCTTGTGGGACGGTCTGCGCGCCAGCACCAAGGTCTATCGCTACGGCTCGGTCGTCGCCGATGTCGGCACGCATAACTACATCCAGCTGTGGAGCGACCCGCAGTTTTTGAACTCGCTCTGGGTGACGGTCGAATTCGTCGCCCTGTCGGTCACCTTCGAGGCGATCCTGGGCTTTGCCCTGGCGCTATTTTGCCTGCGGGAATTTCGCGGCATCCGCTTGCTCAGAACCATTCTGATCATCCCGATGGTGATCACGCCGGTCGTCGTCGCCATCGTCTTCCGGCTGATCTACGCCAGCGACGCCGGTATGCTGACGGCAATCTCCGAGTGGACGGGCGGCGGCCAGGTGCAGATCCTCGGCAGCCCCGTCAAGGCCTTCATCGGCCTCGTCGTTCTCGATGTCTGGGAATGGACGCCGCTGATGTTCCTGATCCTGCTGGCCGGCCTGCAGTCGCTACCGCACGAACCCTTCGAGGCCGCCCGCGTCGACGGCGCCGGCAACTGGCGCGTGTTTGCCGACCTGACCTTTCCGATGATGCGGCCCGTGCTGGCGATCGCCATCGTGCTTCGAACGATCGACGCCTTCGGCACGTTCGACCAGGTATTCGTGCTCACCCGGGGCGGACCGGGCGAGGCGACGCGGTTGGTCTCGATCTACGGCTATGACACCGCCTTCAAATTCCAGCAGACGGGCTATGCGGCGGCACTGTTCGTCACCATCGGTCTCGTCGTGCTTGCCCTGGCCTTCAGCGCCGTGCGGCTTTTGCGCAGGGTCGACGCATCATGAACAGTCGTCTGGCCCGCATCGGAGTAATGAGCGCGGTGCTGACTATCGTGCTCTTGCCCATCTACTGGCTCGTCTCGACCTCGCTGAAGTCCAATCGCGAGATCACCCAGGAAGGCACGCTCTATCCGCATGTTCCGACTCTGGACAATTACATTAGGCTGTTCACGGAGAAGCAGTTTGGCGCCTATCTGACCAACTCGCTGGTGGTGACATTCTTCTCCGTGGCGATCGCCCTGGTCGCCGGCGCCATGGGGGCCTATGCGATCGCCCGCTTTCGCCTGCCTTTCGCCATGGAGCGCAAGGTCGGATTGTTCCTGCTGACGCTGCGCATCGTGCCGCCGGTCGTCATCCTGATCCCGGTCTATCTGCTGATGCTCAAGCTCGGCCTGCTCGACAGCTGGTTGGGTTTGATCGCCACCTACACCGCCTTCAACATCACCTTCTGCGTCTGGATGATGGAGAGCTTCTTTCGCGAAATCCCCGTGGATCTCGAGGAAGCCGCCATGGTCGATGGCGATTCCCGTTTCGGTGCGTTCCGGCGCATCACCCTGCCGCTGGCAGCACCCGGCCTCGCGGCGACCGCCATCTTTGCCGTGCTTGTCACTTTCAACGAATTCCTGTTCGCGCTGGCGCTGACGGCCACGCCCCGGGCGATGACGATGCCGCGCGGCACCGCCACGCTGATCGGCCGCATCGACACCGACTGGGCCTCAATGTCGGCGGCCGGCGTCATCGGCGCGCTGCCGATCGTCTTCTTCGCGCTTCTGGTGCAGCGCCATCTGGTTCGCGGGCTGACCATGGGAGCCGTGAAATGACGACCCGGCTGGGCAGCCACTCACCTCAATCAAGTCGCCGTCCCGGCCACGTTCAAGGCCGCGCGACACCACGCGGCCTTTCAGGGAAATCAAACCCATGATCGATGTCTGTCTATTCGGAGCGGGCCTTATCGGCCAGGTGCATGCAGCCAACCTGGCGCGCCATCCTCGGGTGCGCCTGCGCTACATCGTCGATCCGAACACCGAGGCCGCATCGAAGGTTTCGGCTCTAACAGGAGCTGAAATCGCCGGCACCCAGAGCGTGATGAATGACCCATCGATTCGCATGGTGTTCATTGCTTCGGCAACGAGAACGCATGCGGACCTGGCCATGGCCGCGGCCGCCAGAGGCAAGGCGATCTTCTGTGAAAAGCCAATCGATCTTGATCTCAAGCGCACGGATCAATGTCTGGCGGCTGTCGAGAAGGCAGGTGTGCCCTTTCAGATCGGATTCAACCGTCGGTTCGACCCGAGTTTTCGGGCGCTGAAGGCCCGCCTTGCGCAAGGCGAGATCGGCGCCATTGAACAGGTCATCATCACCAGCCGGGATCCGGAACCGGAAACCGAGGAAGCGCTGGCCGGGGGAGGGGGCGTCTTCCGGGAAATGACCATCCACGACTTCGACATGGCACGAAACCTGTTGGGCGAGGAGCCGGTGGAGCTCTTCGCGACCGGGTCGTCACTTGTCGCGCCGCAATATGCCAAGCTGGGGGACTACGATACCGCGATGTTCGTGCTGCGCACGGCCTCCGGCCGGCAATGTCACATCAACAACAGCGTCAGGGCCGCCTACGGCTATGACCAGCGCATCGAGGTGCATGGCGCGGATGGGATGCTGCGGGCCGGCAACAGGGAGCCGACATCGGTCGAAATATCAGGCGCAAAGGCGATATCGCGCGACAAACCATATTACTTTTTCGTTGAGCGCTATGCCGAGTCCTATGCCGCCGAGATCGATCATTTCATTATCTGCGTCGAAACAGGGCGACGGCCCGACGTCACGGCAAGCGACGGCCGGAAAGCGATGATCCTGTGCGAGGCCGCGCTTGCCTCCGCTAGGTCGGGCAGGTTCGAGACCGTCAGGTTTTAGTGCAATCGAACGAGGAGCTTCCAGATGAAGATCGGGATGATTACGGACAGTCTCGGCGACCTCTCATTCGACGAGATGTTGCGCGCCTCGGCCGAGCTTGGACTGCAGACATTGGAGTTCGCCTGCGGCAACTGGTCGTCCGCGCCCCATATCGACCTGCAGGCCATGCTGGCGAGCGCTGCCACGCGCAAGGACTTCGTTGCCAAGGTCCAGGATCACGGGCTGACGATTGCGGCGCTCAATTGCTCGGGCAATCCACTGCACCCGGGGCCGCAGGGCAAGGTCCACCATAGCGTGACACAGGACACCATCCGGCTGGCCGGCCTGATGGAGATTGATCGTGTAGTCATGATGTCGGGCCTGCCGGGCGGGCCGGGTGACGCCAACCCGAACTGGATCATCACCGATTGGCCGCCGGAATGCCTCAAGATCCAGCGCTATCAGTGGGAAGAGCGGATAATTCCCTACTGGCGCGATCTCGTCGCGTTTTCAAACAACCTCGGCATCCACAAACTATGCCTGGAACTGCATGGCCATCAGTCCGTGTACAATGTCCAGACATTGTTCAAGCTGCGTGACGCTGTCGGAGAAACGGTCGGCGCCAACTATGACCCTAGTCATCCGCTGTGGATGGGGGCGGACCCGATTGCCGCCATCCGCACGCTCGGCTCGGCCATCTACTATGTCCACGCCAAGGATACCCGGATCGAGCCAATCACCGCGGCCATCGACGGCACGCTCGATCCGCGCCCACCAAACCTCTATGCCGAACGGGCCTGGAATTACATCACACTCGGATACGGTCACGGTGAGACCTGGTGGCGGCAGTTCTGTACCGCGCTCAAGCAGGTTGGCTACGACGATGTCTTGTCAATCGAGCACGAGGACATGATGCTGACCCCGATGGAAGGTATGCGAAAATCGGTTGCGCTCCTGCGCAATGTGGCAATCAACCTTTCATAAAGCGGGAATTTGCCTATGTTCGGGCACGGAAGCGGCCTCCTACTGACTAGTTCTCGGCGTGGCTGAAGACGACAGTACCGCTGTCCTTGCGAACTTCAACGCATACGACGCCGTCGTCAACCCTTCGGGTCTGGAACATGGCGATTGCGTGATCTTTGGCCGTCTTTTCAGCGTCAAAGGTCACCTTGTCAAAAACGCCCTGCCGCCCGTACCAGATCACTGTGAACGCCATTTCCGGCTCCTCCACTGGAATGAAGTGCCTGCCACAGAGGTCAACACGGCGTGTAGCAATGGCCTAGTCGCCGTCGCAGCTTGGAATGGACCCCAGCCAGCACCGTGTTCGGATAACATGCGCATGACGCAGCGCGGCCGCTTCCGGGTCGTCGAAGCTGGGCCCCATCGATCCGAACGAGCATGCGCTGACCGGCCTCCAACCACGCGAAGTGATTAGTGGTGTGCCGGCGGGCGCAAGTGGCAGGGCGGGTAGATATGCAACCCGGCCCTTGTCTTCCTGAACCGACTGCCCTTGGTAGCTTTGATCGTCGCTTGCGCGATCGAACCGAGCCTGTTCGTCGCCGCCCTTTGTCGTGCTAGCCATCTGCAACCAGCCCTGCAGGGCCCCGATACCACCGCAGGCTCGGTCGCGTTCGCCCAGCTTATTGCGGTCCCCACGCCACTGGGTTATTTTAGCAGTTGTGGGAACAGCATCTGCCATCGATCGCGGGTGCGACCTTGCCGTCTCGGCAGATTGTGAAGTCTTTAACAGACCAGGTGTCGCAAGCTGTGTCTTGTGCACCCCAGGTCATGAGCAGTTAAGGATGCGCCATGCTGCGATGTTTTGCGTTCATTGCGGCCCTGATGCTCGCGAGCTTCACGGCGTTCCAAGCTTGTGCCGATCGAAGGGTGGCCCTTGTCATCGGCAATTCCGAATACCGCGAAATTCCCGCCCTCAAGAATCCGGACAAGGATGCCGAGGACGTGTCGAGCACCTTTCGGCTGGCTGGATTCGACGTGTTCGTCGCCAAGGATCTCACCAAGATCGAATTCGAAAAACAGTTCCGCAACTACCTCGCGGCGGCGGACGGTGCCGATCTGGCGATCGTGTATTATTCCGGCCACGGCTTTCAGATCGGCGGTGAAAATTTCCTGATCCCCGTCGATGCATCGCTCAAGAACGCGGCCGACATTGAGGTTCAGGCCGTCAAGCTCGATGATGTGCTGCAGCAGTTGAGGACGAAATCGAAGATCCAGGTGATCATCCTCGACGCCTGCCGCAACAATCCGTTTCCGCGCAAAGACTATTGGTTGCGAGACCAGCTCATCGTCGCTGGCAACACCGGCCTTGCGCAGGTTAAAAGTTCGCTGAACACGCTTATAGCCTTCGCCACCGAGCCCGGTGCTGTCGCTTATGACGGAAGTGGCGACCTCAGTCCTTTTTCCTCCGCCTTCTCCCGCCGCGCGCTGGCGCCGAACCAGGAGATACGCTCGGTCATGGCGGCCGTCCGCCGGGATGTGGTGGAGGCTACGGCCGGAAAGCAGGTGCCTTGGGAAAACTCGTCGCTGATCGACGAGGTCGTCCTCATGCGTCGCGCCAACCGGCCTGCACTGCCGCCCGTGTTGGAAAAGGTCGTACCGTCCGGCGTCGGCCCTGTCGCGCTCGACCTGCCGGAGCCGGTCGATGTCGATGGCGGTGCGGTCACCGTCAGCATCGACAGGCAGCCGGCGCTAGGGCGTCTGATCTTGGATGGCAAGGCGGTTGCGGCGGGGGAGCCGATTGCCGGCAAGGATCTCCCTCGATTGCGAATGGACGTCCCCAAAGGTGCCGGGGCCCAGGAACAAGTCGACATGCTGGCCTATTCAACGCACGACAATTGGGGCGGTGAATCCCGGGGCATCCTGGTGTTCCGGGTCAAGAATGGTGAGGGTGCCGAGGGCAAGCAACTTATAGCCTCGCTCGAGTCCGAGCAGAAGCAGCAAGCAGTGGAACGCGGTATTCATATTGCGGGCGCCGCCGAAGCAATCGAAAACCATGAGGTCCAGATACCAGTCGGCGTCGGCCCGGTTCCGTTGCAGCTCGATTTCCCAACTACGGATCCGGCGGTCAGCCTGAAACTTGCAGGCTATCCGGCAACGGGAACGCTGTCGCTGCCGGATCGGACCTTGTCACCGGATTCAAGCCTGATGGCCAATGAAGTCGACCACTTGCGCTACGAACCCCAGATCGGCGCCGTCCAGCCACTGATCGTCGGCTTCGAAATCAGGGCCGACAACACGTCGTCAAAGCCGGCGACGATGAAGCTGTCGCCAAGCGTCGACCCCTGCGACAGGGAGGCCGGTGAGCCTCTTGACCTGCAGGGCGTCGTCCCCGGCCTGCTGCCGAACGAAATCAGCAACAACGCCGCGGAGGTCTGCCGGGCGGCGGTGAAAGGGTATCCGGACGTCGCCCGCTTCCACTACCAACTCGGCCGGGCACTGCTTGCCGCCGGGAAGGTCAATGAGGCCTTGAAGGCGATCCAGGAGGCTGCCGATAAGGGGCATGTGCGCGCAGTGTTCGAGCTTGGCTACCTCAACGCGACGGGAACGGGAATGCCCGTCAATCGCAAGCAGGCCAATACCTTTTATGCTGCAGCGTCCGGCAAGGGCGACCCCTATGGCATGACCTCGTGGGGTCGCGCTTTGTTCAACGGCTATGGCGTCGAGCGTGATACCGCCAAAGGGCTGGACCTGCTGCTCAAGGCGGCGGCGATGGGGCACACTTATGCCATGAACGATCTCGCTGCCATCTTCACCGAAGGCCGTAATGGCGTGCCTGCCGATGCAGCTCGCGCCGTGGCTTTCCTCAAGGCTGGCGTCGAGCGGCAGGACATGTATTCGATGAACCTGCTCGGCCGCAATTACCTCGCCGGCACGGGTGTCGAGAAGGACCCCAAGACAGCGCTCTCGCTTTTTCAGAAATCGATGGATCTTGGCCAGCCCTACGCTCCCGGCAGCCTGGCGCGTATGTACAGGGACGGTGTCGGCGTACAGCAGGATCTTGCAGAAGCGCAAAGGTTGTTCGAGCTGGCGACGGCGCGCGGCGACCAGTCGGCTGCGTATGATCGCGCAGCTCTGGAGATGCAAAGGGGTGAACAGGCGGACCAGGCCTTGGCGGTGCGCTACCTTGCTTTCGCGGCCGCGCTCGATCTTCGCAACGAAATTCCCGATGCCAGGAATACGCTGTCGAAATTTGGCTCCAGGGTGAAGACGGCGGCCCTGAAGCAAATGCGTGGGGACCTGAAATCGAAGATTTCGGCGAAAGGTTCGTTGGACGATCAACTGGTCAGGACGGCCAGGGCGGTCTGGGAGCAAGCCAACCCGCGCCGGGACGTGTTCTGATAACATGGAGCAACAGATGGGCTGGGCATTAAAACAGGTAATCGTCGCAACGGTCCTATCCCTCACGGTGGCAGGGTGCACGACCATTGCACCCCCGCTCGAACCGACGACGACAAAACATCGTACGAACTCTGTTCGCACGACGACCGCGCCAAAGGTGGTCAAGCAGAAAAATGTGACCGCCAAGAAACTGCTTACGCCGATCAAGACCGAGACCACCCCAGTCATTGCGCCCTTGGGCGGCGGTGGCGCTGGCGGTAGTGGCGGTAGTGGTGGTGGTGGCGGTGGCTGGGGGTGATAGCGCCTCTACAGCGCACGACGCGGTGCAGGGCTATCGTAGGCCACAACGCGCTGGAACTGCTCGCCAAGCAGGAACAAGTGCTCTATGGTTGCGGCGTGCCGTTAGCGGGATCGGGTTGCCTGGCGGGGGCGTTCCATGTTCGAAGTCATTGCATTCTGGCAAGCGCGAGCAAAAGCGCAGCGTGCTGGCCTGATCATCGTAGCCATATTGGAATTGCTGGTCCTTGGACCGCGGACAGCGAGCGCCGCGCCGAACTGGACGCTCGATCCCGACGCTTCGGTGCTTACCTATCAGTCGGTCAAGAAAAACACGATCGTCGAGACCAACAAGATCAGGAACATCACCGGCACGCTGAATTCCGCCGGTGATGCCAAGATCAGCTTCGATCTCAATTCCGTCGACACGGGCGTCGACCTCCGCAACGTGCGCATGCGATTCCTGTTCTTCGAAACATTCAAGTACCCGACGGCCGAACTGAGGGCAAAGGTGGACCCGGCTGCATTTGCCGACTTGCCGGCCAAACGCCGGATCAAGGCAACTTTGCCGTTCCGGCTCAGTCTACACGGAGTCGATAAGGACCTGGAGGCGAGCGTCGTCGTCACCATGATCAGTGACACCCAGGTCTCGGTTGCTTCCGAGGCTCCCGTTGCGGTGCATGTGGAGGACTTTGGCCTGCTGCCGAACGTCGACAAGCTGCAGCAGGCCGCCAATGTGACGAACATAGTGCCCACTGCCTCGGTGTCCTTCGACTTCGTCTTTGTTGCTGAGGGCAGCAAGCCGGCCGCTGGGCAGACAGTCGCGGCCAGCGGCACCGAAGTCGGTCCCGTGGCCACCGACGCCGCGAAAGCCAACTTCAGCGACGAGGAGTGCCTCAACCGGTTTGCAGTGTTATCGCGCACCGGAGCCATCTATTTCCGTCCAGCCAGCGCCAGACTCGATGCTAAGAGCCGTCCGTTGCTCGCCGAGGTTGAGGGTGTCGTCGGCAAATGCCCGACCCTGAATGTGGAAGTCGCGGGCTACACTGACGCGGATGGTTCGCCAGAGGCAAACAAAGCGCTCTCCGAACGGCGCGCCCAGGCGGTTGCCGATGCTTTGGTCGCCGATGGCGTGCAGCGCCGCCAGATCAGTGCCACCGGCTATGGCGAGGAGCGGCCGGTTGCGGCCAACGATACGCCAAAGAACAAGGCACTCAATCGGCGCATCGAATTCTCCGCCACGAAGCTCGCGAACTGAGGTCGGGGTGGGCTCCCGTCCATTCGCGTTTTGCGCTGGCTTGTTTCGCGGCGCTGGCCTTGTGGCGATTGTCTTGCTTTTGACTGTGACCGCCGCGACTGCCGAGCGCCGTGTCGCGCTGGTGCTCGGCAACTCGCAATATCAGCACGCCGCGCCGCTCGCCAATCCGGTGCGCGATGCCCAGGCCATGGCCGAGCGCCTGCAGAACCTTGGTTTCGATGTGGTCTCCGGCTTCGACCTGACCAAGCAGCAGACGCAGGCCACGGTCGCCCAGTTCGCAAAGCAGGTGCGCGGCGCCGATGTCGCGCTTTTCTTCTATGCCGGACATGGCTTGCAGGTTTCAGGCAAGAACTACCTGCTTCCGGTCGATGCCGCGCTCGAGGATGAAACGTCGCTCGACTTTGAGGCCGTGTCCGTCGATTTCATTTTGCGTCAGATGTCTCGCGAGACCAGCGTAAGGTTGGTGTTTCTGGACGCGTGCCGGGACAATCCCTTGGCCGATGTCCTGGCTAAGACCGCGGGCATCAAAGGTGCAAGCAGCGGCCTTGCGGAAATCGCGATCGAAAATGGGGGCGCGGGAACGCTCGTTGCGTTCGCTGCCAGTCCCAACCAGCTCGCCTATGATGGGTCGGGCGACCACTCGCCCTTCACGACGGCATTGCTTCAGCACATTGGGGAATCCAATGTCTCCATCACCGAAGCGATGAACAGGGTGACCAGCGACGTCTTCAAGGCGACGGCCGGCAAGCAACGCCCCTGGGCCAATGTTTCCTTGACCACCGAGGTTGTCCTGCACAAGGTCGATCTCAACGCGCCGCTGATCGTCGGGCAGTCGAGCACCCCGCCGGCTGAAGCCAGCTCCGGGACGCGCAAAACCGGCGGGTCGTCGGCCCAGGATGACGATCAGCTTGCGCTCGATGTTCTCCGTGCGAAGATCCCGAAACTGGCCACCGACGGCCCCATCTTTTTCGATCGTCCCGTCAAGTTCGGGGAGCCGGCGATCGACGGCAAGAGCATCGCCCAACTGATCAAGGGCGAACCGCTGTTCAGTCCGGTGGAAGGTCTCGACAAGTCGGTCTGGGAAGGCAAGCACTGCGATAGCTGCCATGAGTGGAATGAGGCCCGGCTCTGCGAGCAGGCGAAGAATTTCGCTGCCAACGACGTCTCGGTCCTGCGGCTGCAGCATCCGCTCGGTACCCGATTCAAGGTCGCGCTGGCCAGATGGGCGCAAGGCGGCTGCCAGTGATGCTGGGCTGCTGCCAGCGCCGGTGAAGGCGAGCAGGGGAGGCGAATGCCGTTAGGCCTCCATCTCCACCATCTGGATGCCCATCTCGACAAAGGCGGAAAGCAAGGTAAACCGGTCCGCCAGCGCGGCGCGGGCCAGTCCAGCGAGGATCGCGGCATTGACGGCATGGGCGGCAGGAAATCCGCTCGATTCCATTTTGAGGGTCGGGTCACGCCATACTGCTGCCAGAGCGATCCAGGCGGCCGGCGTTGCCGGCGGCAGGTCCAAGGACTTGCTCAAGACGGATTGATGGTGGGGGTTGTCGGGTTCGCCGACGCGGGCATGAACAAGCGCCAGCAAATCGAGATCCCGGTTCCCGAGGAGCTCGGCGACATTCCTCAGGCATTCATGTCCCCACCAGACGGCGGCTCGCTCGGGGAGGAGGTAGGCACAGAACGTGACTGCTTCTTCCGGGACTCGCCCGGCAAGCAGGTTACGGCAAAAATCAAGCGGCGGCTGACCGGTGGCCAGCGATTTCATGTCCCTGGCGATGGCGGGACAAGCAAGAAACAGATCCCGTGCCGTTCTGTATCCGAGTTCGTTAGCCATGGCTGCCCCCCTGAAAGCCAGCAGACAAACACTCAAGCCTGTGGCCGAGCGCCGGTCAAGCGTCAGCCTTTAACGGTGGCGGACACGAGCAAATTGCGTTTGTCCACAGACAATCGCTTCCCGATTTGATATGGTAGCCGCCAGCGAAATCCACTCGGACAGGAGTGACGGTCATGCGATTGGGCAGTTCAGCCTTGGCATTGGTGGCCATGCTTCTTACGACGCACGTATCCGCCGATCCGCTTCAGAAGTCGGAAGACATCGTGAAGTTCTTCGCCGGCCAGCCCGGCAATCTGGGTGCTTCGCGCGGCATCTGCGTCGGCACGGAGGAAGAGTGCAAGAGCAAGGCCGAGAAGACTGGCTCAACCTCCCAAAAGGCCGGCCTCGACATGATGATCAATTTCGCCCTTAATTCCGCGCAACTCGACCAGGTTGCGCGCACCGAACTCGATGAGTTCGCCAAGGCGCTGAAGGACAATCGGCTGAGCACGTTCAGCTTTGTCGTCGAAGGCCATACCGATGCGACTGGCTCGGACCGCTATAACCAGGAACTTTCGCAGCAAAGGGCGCGGTCGGTGGCGGCCTTCCTGACGGCCAACGGCGTAGAATCTGCCAGACTGGAAGCAATCGGCCTCGGCAAATCGCATCCGCGCGTCGCCGATCCTTATGATCCAGTCAACCGCCGCGTGGAGATGCGCGTCAGGACCGAGTAGGCTGTCGCCAACAGGCGATCATTTAACAGCGATATGCATTAGCCCGGCTGAAACGCCCCTTGGATCGAATTGAGCAGCGCCGTTATGGCCTGCTTGTATTTTTCGAACCCCGGTGATGTCTGTCGGATTTCGGTCGTGGTCGTCGCCGGCTGGCCCGCGTCTGTCGCCACGCGCAGCACTTTTTGACCCATCTTCCGCTCGGCCCAGTCAATGACATAGCCAGCGGTCTTGCCGATGAGGAAAGGATTGGCCTCGATCACCGCTGACCCCAGAACGGCGTTCAGTTGCGACGAGCCGGACGCAACCAGCACCTGGTGCGCGCCTTCCATGCCAAGGAAGTGGCAGAGGTAAAGGCGCCCTGCGGTTATCTGGTGGCCGCGCGCGCGCAGATAAGCCTCGCCTTCGCGCGCGAGGTTGCGCACCATCTCACGCGACAGCGTCACGTCGTAGCGAAGCGCAAGCAGGTCAGCGGTCGAGAGCGAACGGGCAAGATCGGGGCGATAAGTGTTCATCATCCGGATCCAGGTCTTGGTGATGAACTGGCCAGCGCCGGTTGCTGATGAGTTGGGGTTCTTGGCGCGGGCGCTGCCGCCGCTTTCGACATGCACGATACGGTCGGTTAGCGTCTCGACGGCGGAATCGCCGGAGCTGCCGGATCCGCCGGAGCGGGCGTCAGCGCCGGCAGCAACCGTGGTGGGCGTTCCGAGCGGATCGATTGCCTCGCCGTTTTGATAGAGTTCGAAATGCAGATGCGGTCCGGTCGAGAGCCCGGTCGTGCCAATATAGCCGATGACATCGCCGGCCTTCACCTTGGTGCCGACGCCGCTGGCGATGGCGAACTTCTGCATGTGCGCATAGCGTGTCTCGCGTCCGTTTGCATGGGCGATCTTGACCAGATTGCCATAGCTGCCGCCATCGCCTTGGAAGCTGATCTCTCCGTCGAAGGCCGCCATGATCGGCGTGCCGATCGGAGCCGCCCAGTCGACGCCTTTGTGGATTCGAACCGTCCCTAGGATGGGATGCTTACGCGGGCCGAAGGTCGAGGTCATGACCCCGCTCACCGGCGTGACCATGCCGCTGGCGATGGACAGCGAACGGACCTGATCATCGCCCGTCACGCAGGCATACTGGCCCTCGCTTTGCTGATAGACGAAGCAGTCGAGGTTCTTGTCCCTACCGAGGACGCCGACGTAAAGCACCCGTCCGGATATCTCGCCTTGGCCGCGCGGGGTCTGGGAGTAGATCAGCACCAGGCGCTGGTCCTCGGCGGCGAAGGCGTCCAGATCCTGTCCTCGCGACAGATACATGATCGCTTCGCCGATCACGCTGGTCGGCACCTTGTTGCGTGCCGCGGTCGAATAGATTGCGTCGAGCAGGCGGTATTGCCGCTTCGGCCCGCCCTGATCCGAGCCACCGGAATAGTTGAAGAGGTCCTCGCGAACCCAGGGATCGGCGCCGGAAACAAAGGGACCCCCGGCGCTGCGCGTCAGCGTACCGACATAAACATTCCTTGCGTAGACGGAGACCTGCATCAGCGACATGGCGGTGGTCTCGCGGTTGGGCCGGAAACCGCGCAAGGCGACCACAAAGCCGGGCTCCAACCCGTCGCGGTCGAACAGCGCTTTCAGCGCCTCGCCCGCAAGCCTGGCGTCATCCGCGGAGAAATGCGCGTCGAGCGCCACGCTTTCCAGGCTGCGGTCGTTGAGGACTTTCACGAAGGTGTCCTCTGTCGCCTCGAAACGCTGATATTCGCTGATGACGGTCGCGACGGTGGTGTTGTTCTCGATCGCGGTCTTGGCGAAGGCAGGGAGCGCTGCTTCGCCCTGGTCGATGGTCTCGCCCCAGCCGGCCTCGGGGTCGTCTGCATCGGCTTTAAGCGGCGAAGCTGGGGGCACCCCGCCTTCATCCGGCGTCGCCTGCAGGTCGTTCGCCAGATCATCTTCTTGCTCATTGGGTGCCATGGCAGGTGCGGCCGAGGTCGGCTGCTGATTGTCCGGTGCTGCAGCGGAGGGGTTCGGAGGTGCCTGCCGCTGCGCCTGGAAGAAGGCAAAATCCTCCTGCGTCGAGGGGATTGTCGTCATGAACTTCTCGCTGGCGCTCAGCATCACGTCGGACAGGATTTCGATCTGCGGCGAAGCCCCGGAACTGTCGAGTTCGGCCGGGCGCGCAATAGTGTGGCCCTTCGTGGCGGTCTCGTCATCGGGTGCCAGTGTGATCCACATCGGGTCACCGGCAAGGTCGATGATCGCCGGCACATAGACCGCCGCGTCGGCGGGCACGTCTTCCATGCCTTCGACGGGATGCAGGTCCTCATTCTGGTCGCCGAACGACCACTCATCCTTGGTAAGATAGAAGCTGGTGGCGATGGTGATGACGGTGAGCGTAGCAACGCCGGCAAGGACGCGGCGCCAAAGTTTACGTCGGCGTTCGCTCTGGCGCGCCAGCTTCTTTTGTTTGAAGCTCGTGTCGATGCTGTGCGTCACGGGCTGCTTCCGGTCAGGAAATAGGTCCAGCGCACCTGCTCGAGCGTATCGACCTCGACGAATCGCGCCGCGATATGACCGCGCGGCCAGCACTCCTCGATGCCACGGATGGAGAAGCGGCGCCGATCGACGCACATTTCGGTCGATCCGTTGAGGATCGCATGGCCGAACACGTCGGTGGCGTAGAGGTAGATGTAGCGGTTGGTTAGTTCCTCGCGGATCACGTTCACGCACTGGTTGGCGCCGATGGTCCACCAGCCGTCGGTCTGGTCGGCACTGTCGACCTTCTGCCCGACTGCGAGGTTGACGACGTCGAGCGTCTGGTTGCAGACGGTGAATTCAGCACGCGCCGTGCCGGTCGAGAGGATAGTGAGCAGCACCGCACCGAACAGCGCGCAACCGGCCAGGCGGTCGGCCAGCAAGAATCGAAACCAGCTACGCTTTACGCGTGAGGGATGCTGGCAAATAGACAGCGAGCGACGGTCCATCGGCGTTTCATCTCTATCCGCCGAGCCGAAAATATTTGGCGGCGGCGGAGAATTGCGAGCCGTCGGCCTCGATCTCCTCCAGGATCTTTGGCAGAAGGTCGGAGGCCGGTGTCGGTCTCGAGAACATCGCGGCCTGGATATCGTGCGGTCCGGTGATCACCAGCATGATCTGCGGCAGGGGCTTGCCGGCCGCTTTGTCGGCGGCGCCCAGACCGATCGGGATGCTGAATGTCGCCTTGTCGGTTTGCGCCACCATGCGGTCATCGAGGTTGAAGGCAATGCCGCGGTGGTCGATCAGCATGACGTTGGAAACGAGCCCCCCATGCGTTGCCAGCGTGCCGCTGATCGGCGCGCCATCCGGCACCGATGTCCGGTCGAGAACGAGCCGCGGGCTATCCACCCGGTTGCGGTCGAGAAAGCGCAGGAGCCTGGTCACTTCACACTGGGGCTGGTCGATCAGACGGACGCTGATGTCCGGCTCGAGATGGAACCTTGCCCGAAATTCATTGAGCAACTGCTCGAATGGCTGCACGGCCGTCGCGAAGCCTTCGATAGCTACGGCGCTGGCGTCTTCGGATGTCAGCGACGCGTAGAAACAGTCGCCGCCGCTGAAGTCGCGCACCCATGAAGCGCGTTGCGCGGTCTCGTCGCCGGTCGTCGCCGGGGGGACCGCCGGCTTGGGCACATTCATCGCGACTTCGGTGTTTTCGGGCTGTGTGGTCACCGGTGGCGGTTGCTGGGACGACTGCGCCGTCTGTGTCGGCTCTGATGGCACGGTTGCCGGCGGCTGGATGGCGGGCGGGAGAGGCGCCGCCGGTTCAGCCGGCGGCGTGGTCGGCTGCGTCGGCACGGGGCGCTGCGCAATCGGCGGCGGGGAAGCCTGAGGCTTGGCCAATTTGGAGAGCCTGTTGACGAGGTCGGTTGCGCTTGGTTTTGTCGCTGGGAGGTCTGCCTCCTGCGCCGGCTTGCCCTCTGCCTCCGCCTGGCTTCGCGCCGATGTCTCCGGCGGCTGACTGACTGGTTTTGGCACTTTCGCACTCTCCTCGGCCTTTGGCACCGAAGCTGCCGTTGGCGGATTGGCGGTCGGCGTCTGGGCTGGCTTGATCCCGACCCCTGGCACTTGCGGGGGATTGTTGTTAGCCTGTGATTTTGTTGCCGGCTGCTCGCCTGCAGCGTCCGCCTGGTTCTCAGCCGGTATTGCGGTCTTCGCCTTTACATCCGGCAGGGCAGGTGGCTTCACCGTTTCGAAGGTGCCGGCGTTGTCGGTTTTTGACGGCTCTGGCCGAGGTTGCACCGGTGGGTGTGGCTGAGGTTTCGATGCTTCCGGTTGCGGCGCCTGGGCCACCGTCTTTGCGATCAGCGGCTTGAGTTTCTCTTCGGCCGGCGGTGGCGCCAGTATGCCACTGAAGTACAGCCCGCCGCCCAACAGGAGCACCAGCGCCGCGAGGCTGCCAGCGATGGCCGGCATCCGAGACGACTTTCGCGGCGGCATGGTCGTGCTGGCCGGCGCGGGCGTTGGCGCGGACCTTGGTTGCGACAGATGCGCCGGCCGCACATGTTCAACGAAGCGCTGTTCGCCAGGAGGAGGCGAAGGCTGGACCCTGGACTTGGGCAGTACCGTCCAGCCGGCGCGCGGCAATCCCGAGCGTTCACGCGAACCGTACGCTGCCGGCGCCAATGTGACCTCGACGTCCTCGTCACGCGTTGCCCTGGCGATGTCGGCCATGCTGGCCGGCCGATCGCGCGGGTCCGGCTGCAGCATCGCGCCGACGAGCTCGTGGAAATTGGGATCGATGTCGGACAGGTCCGGCACGGTTCGGCGTTTCTCGACGACGTCGTACTGGGTGCCGCTCATATCGAGCGGCTTTCCCCGCAAAACGGCGGCCAGCACCAGGCCGAGGCTATAAATATCGGACTGCTCGCTCACCTCGCCGCCATAGAGGCCGAGCTGTTCGGGCGAGACGTAATTGTATTTGCCAGCGAACTTGCCGCCAATCAGCGTTTCACCGCCTGCGGCCGCCGACCGAGCGATGCCGAAATCAATGATCTTGGCGCGCTCCACCCGCCCGCCGGGCAGGATGATGTTGTCCGGCGACAGGTCTCGGTGAACCGCGCCCGCCTGGTGCACCGCGGCCAGTCCCGAGGCCAGGCGATGGCAAAGGCGTCGCACTTCTTCTCCCGGCATCGGTCCGCGACGCATCACGTCGAAGAGTGATTGGCCGTCCACGAACTCCATCGCCAGATAGGGGCGGCCGATCTTCGGATCGATGGTGAAGACGTGATAGCGCACCACTGCGTCATGCGACAAATGGTTGAGGATCGAGGCTTCCTTGCGGAACAGCGACAAGATCGTCTGGTCGCGGGCGAATTCGGGAAGTACGATCTTGATCGCTACGTGGTCGCCGGTTTGGATGTTGTGGCCGCGATAGACTTCTCCCATGCCGCCGGATGCGATCCTCTCGTCGAGTTCGTAAATGCCGCTGAGCTGTGTGCCGGCGCCAGCATAGGTGACCTTCGCTGATAACCGCGTCTTGTCGTCGTCGCTCATCTGGCCAGGCTCTCCGCGCCGGATCGATCCTGATGGAGCGCACCGTCGCGCCCGCCGCCGATCTTCACCAGTACGATGGTCACATTGTCGGTCCCGCCGCGCGCCAGCACCATCTCCAGCAGGCTTTGGCACGCCGCCTGCGGCGTTCCCGATCTCACCGTGGCTTCGATCTCGGCGTCGCTGACATGTGCCGTCAGGCCGTCGGTGCTCAGAACGAAAACATCCCCCGCTATCAGCTCGCCCTGCTGGAAATCGATCTCGAGCTCGTCGCTGACGCCGACAGCATGAGTAATGACATGACGGCGCGGCCAGGTAAGCGCCTCTTCCGCACTGATCATGCCGCGATCCAGCAGTTCCTGGACCTCGGTGTGATCCTTCGAGACCTGAAAGATCATGCCGTTGCGGACCAGATAGATGCGGCTGTCGCCGGCCCACAGGCCTGCGAACCGCCCGTCCATGGCAAGCAAGGCCGCGAAGGTGGAGCCGATGGTGACGCCGCGGGATCGCGAGATGTTGCGGATCTCGGAATTGGCGCGGCTCAGCCGGTCTTCGAAGCGCGCGCGAAGGTCCGGTGCCGAGCTCGCGATGCCAATGGTTGCCAGATGATCGACGATGCTGGCCGACGCGACCTCGCCGGCCTCGTGCCCGCCCATGCCATCGGCCACCACCCAGAGGCCGGTCTGCGGGTCGATCAGGTAGTTGTCCTCGTTGTGGTCGCGCACGCAGCCCCTATGGCTCACGCCGAAGCTTTCGATGGGAAGGGCGACAGTGCTCAATTTGCCACCAAGCGCTTCGCGAGCGTCCCCTGTGACCAACCACGGGCAGCATGCCCAGGCCACTTTGCCACATGCGCATACATTAGAGTACCGAAATAAGGGCTGCAGCCGTAGGCGCGCTTGAACACGGCCATGTCAGAAAGCCTTCGGACAGCTGAAGCCGGCCAGGGCTGGCAACAGGAAGGGATCGGCCCCCGATCCGGACTGGATCATGTAAGCGACGTCTCGTCCGCCGATCACGAAGCGGGCTTCGGTGTTGGCGCCGTTGGCGGTGATGGTCGCCTTGTCCAGCAGACGCTTCAGGGCCCAAGCTCCTTCGAATTTAAGCGCTGAGTCGCGGCCTGGCATTTCCGGCATAAGGGTAAGGCTGGCGGAAGCCGAGGCAGTGCTGTTTGGCCACGTCACCGTGCTTGGCGCATTGCCGGTCTGACTGCTCTGGACAGTCTGGCCGTCAATGTTGAGAAGCGCGTTGTCCGCGTCTCCATTCAGCGAAAAAGGCGTGATGGTGAGCGAAACCGACGGCACCGAGCCGCCGGAGGGGAAGAAGGCGCTGCGGATCTCGGCAGCCGACTGAAAGGATTTCAAGGTCGACTTCGCGAGCTCGTGGCCGGAGCGGGCATCCTGTCTCCAGGTCCATTCCTGGCCGGTCATGTCGATCAGCGACGCAAGGTTCTGCGCGAAGAAGCGGTCCATCAGCCCGCCTGGTGCGAAAAGCCTGGCGAAATCCGCTATCGAGATCTCTTCCGTGCCGTCGCTGGCGAAGGGATAGCGACCGTTGACCGCCTCCTCGCAGGCTCGTGTGACCGTCTGGTCGAGATTCTGGTTGAGGTTGGCCACCGAAGCTTCGGCGATGTTACTTGCAAACTCGTCCGTTGCCGCGTTGACCATGCGCGCAAGCGGCCTTGGAAGGCGCGAGACATTGGCGCGCAGCGTGGAGATCTGCAGCTGCAGGTTGGCGTTGATGCGTTCGGCCTGTGAAGGGACTTCGGCCGAAAGCGTCAGGCTTTGAAAAATGTCGTGAAAGTTCCGCGCCAGAGCATCGAGCGGCCGCCGTCCATTGGCGCCGCTGACCAGGGACTGGAACGATCGAAACTGTGCCTCGACGCTCGCACCGGCACTGTGTGCGAGAGCCGAGCCCGAACCGGCACGGGTCTGTGACTTGCCGCCGGCGATCTGCAGGCCGATGCGAGCCAGGCCTTTGGCCATGGTGACGGGATCCTCTTGTGCCGCACCGCTTTCGCTCTCGGCCATGGTGTTCTCTTTCGACAATGCGGTCTCCTCAGCGATCGCCGTGTAGAGCCGATCGAGAGGCGAGCCCGCCGCGGCGAGGGCGGAAAGCGCGAGATATCGCGGCTTGTCCTCGAGCAACGCCTTGAACTTCAGTTGGTCGAGTACGCCGTTCCATGCGGAGGAGAATTCCTTGCCGTAGCGGTCGATCAATTCAGGGCCGAGCTTGGGCAGGTCCTGGTCGATGCCGCCCTGTTCCTCGCCGCCGCCAAGCACCCACCGATCGTTCATAAGCGTTTGGGCGATGCGCGAAAGCTGCGGCAGGAAAAAACGGTTGAAGCCGGCGCGCGTGTAAAGTCCGGGAACGTTGAGATCCGCCAGATCACTGCCATCGGTTCGTTCAAACACGAGCTGTGCCTCAGGACCGGCTTTCGCCGCGAGGGAGAAGTTGTCCAGCCTTGCGGCGTAAACCGCTGACTTGATCAGCGCCGAAGCGCGGTCGGCAAGGCTCATGCGGCCAAGGGAGCGTTGCGCGGCTTCGATCAACGGTTGGTTGAGCTCGAAGAGAGGATCGTAGGCGTCGTCGAGGGCGAGCATCGCGCGCAGATGCTTTTCGAGCTGCGCGCGGCCTGCGCGGTTGTTCTCGCCCGGATAGCGGTTCACTTCCCAATCCTGCTTCATCCAGGAAACGATCAACTCGTTATCGACCTTCGGAGCCTTGCCGCCCAGCATCAGGTAGATCTTCAGCGGCTCGTAGAGCGCGATTGGATCGGCTATCTTGGCCTGGATGGTCCGCTCGGCCTGCACCAAGAGCCGGGAGCGGAATGTCCGCTCGAGCGCTTGCCGGTAGGCATCCCTGGACGCCGACAGCAGCCTCTCGCGCTGGCCAAGCCCGAACGTCCCCTCGATCGGCTTTCGCTGGTCGCCGTTCCCGAACCCGGCTGGCAGGTTGCGCAACTGGTCGAGCGGGCCGATGACGTTTTCGAGATCGACATCGGTCACCATGGTACTCTTGAGCAGCGAATCCGCGCTGTTGCGATACTGCGCCATGGCCTGCCTGGTGGAGGCGATCAGCGACTTGTTGGCGAAGAAGCTCAGCCCAAGCACGCCGAGCGCCGTCAAGGCCGCCAGTCCAATCGCGGCGAGGCCGCCAAATCTCGCGAACCTGGCGCGCCGTTCGGCCGCCCGGTCGAACGATACCCAGCCCGATTCCGGAAAGATCACCTTGGTCAGGAGATCGTGCAGGAAGAAGCTCTTGCCGGTGCCGGAAAAATGCGCCTGCGAGGCGCTGCCGAAGCTGCGCCCGATGGTGCCCAGCACCTGGTCGAACGGTGTTCCTTCCTGAGTACCCGAGGAGAAATAGAGGCCCCGCAAGCTCACATTCACCCGCGATCGAGAGGCATCGAACAAACTAGTGATGAAATGCGCTGTCGGGTTCCTGAGGGCGCCGAACTGCGCCGGGAAATCGAAGATGGCGATGCGGGCCACCGGATCAGCCTCTTCCTGCAAGCGATCGACGACTTCTGCTGCCAAGCGCTGCGCCAGACCGTCGAATTCGGCCGGCGCCTCGCTGGCCATGTTCCTTGTGCGATCTACGGTCTGGAACGTTGCGCCCCATACCTTGCGCCTGCGCGCTTCGTCGAATTCACCGAAATAATCCATGAAGCCGGATACGAGATCGGCCTTGGTGAAAAGCAGATAGACGGGAAACTGGACCTTCAGCGTCTCGTGCAATTCGCGCAGGCGGCTTCTTATCTCGGTGATATGCGCCTCGATCTGCTGGTCGTCGAGGCTGATTAGATCGGCGAGGCTGATGGCGAGGATCACGCCGTTGATCGGTTGCTTGACGCGGCTTTTCTTGAGTAGTCGCAGGAATTCAAGCCAGCTTGCCTTGTCGCGCTCGCGGTCCGATTCCTGCGTCGTGTAGCGGCCGGCCGTGTCGATCAGCACCGCTTCGTCGGTAAACCACCAGTCGCATAACCGTGTGCCGCCGACGCCGGCCACCGGCTGGGCATTGCCGAAGCCCGCAAGCGGAAACTTCAGCCCGGAATTGACCAGCGCCGTCGTCTTGCCGGCGCCTGGCGGCCCGATGATGATGTACCAGGGAATATCATAAAGGAAGTTGCGCTTACGGCTCGTCCGCCTCAGGGCTGCGATGGCTTCACTCATGCGTGCTTCGAGCACCTGTGAGTCGTCGCTCCGCTCGTCGCTGCGCACGATGGCCGTTTCGAGTGCCTTTTGCGCCTTGCGCCTTTGCCAGAAGCGAATGCCGTAGAACAGTGCAAGCGCCGCCATGGTCGCACCGATGATCACCGCCCTGAGCCACACGGACCCAAGCGGGCGGGTATCGGCGAAGCGGATCAGGGGTCCGGCATACCAGATGGCGGCCGAGTAGCCGGCCAAGGCAAGCACGCTGAAGATCGGCAGCACCCAGCCGACCAGCCGCTCCTGGCCGCGCCCGCTCACAACGCGTCCTCCTTTGGGATTATCACGTCGACGCGGCGGTTCTTGGCGCGCCCTTCAGCCGTCGCATTGTCGGCGATGGGTTCGTCTTCGCCCTTGCCATCGACGCTCAGGCGCGATGGGTCCTTCAACTGCTTGGCCATCAGGGCCTGCAGCGCTTTTGCGCGCGCCACGGAAAGATCGAAATTCGACTTGAACGGGCTCGACTTCTTCGGCTTCACATTGTCGGTATGGCCGACGATCTTGATCGGTCCGGGTTCGGCATCGAGCGCCGTGGCAATGTCCGCCGCGATGGGCTGGAATTGTGCCGTCGACTCGGCCTGGCCTGATACGAACAAAAGCTGGTTGCTGATCTCGACAACGATGAAGTCGCCCTTCGTGCCGACGCTCAGTCCGCCGCCGGCGACCTCCTTGGCGAGTGCCTTTCGGATGCGGTCGATCTGCGTGGTGTTCGCAGGAGGTGGTGGCGGGTTGGCTTGCACCGGTTCGCTGGGTGCCGCCACGCTGGCGCGTTCAATGGTAACCGGGGTCGAAGGATTGAGCGCCAGCAACTCGCCGGCCGTTACATCGCCTTCATTGGTGATCAATATCCTTAGCCAGAAAAAGGCCGCCGTCACCAGGGTCGCCGCGGCGGCTGCGATAGCCCACAGCGGCAGCCGCACTCCTGGCCTGGCCAGCGCCGCCGCCATGCCTTGCCACCGCGGCGAAATGTCTTCGGCGGCACGCGGCCGGAAATAGCGCAATGTGTCGTAGACGTCGTGCCGGACGCGCTCCAGCGCGTTGCGTTCACGCGGCAACCCCCGATACTGGCCCTGGAATCCCAGCGACAGGCAGGCATGCATCAATTCGAGCAGGTCGCAATGCGCTTCAGGCTTGGTGAGGAGATTGTTCAGCGCTTCGTAAAAGCCCGCACCTGTGGACTGCGTGTGGAAGAACCTCACCACCATACTGTGCTGAGCCCAGCTTTGCTTTTCCGGCCAGGGTAGGTTGCCGATGAGATCGTCGGCAGTTTCGCAAAGTGCAAACTTTGCGATCCGCGCGTCTTCTTCCCCAATTCCGGCTTTGGCGGTGGTACGCTCGAACCTCTCGATAACGTCTGCGGTATGCTCCGCCAGAGCGGCCGCTTGCCATTCGACCGGTATCAACCGCAACTGGCCGAAAAGCATGAGCAAGGGGGCTGCGGCGGCAAGGATAGGATTGGCCGCGGCATACTTCACGCCGACGGTGGCGTTGAGCAAGACATCCTGCTGCAACGCCGGTGCCCTTGCAGGCACCGCTTCGTCGTCCTGAATGACCACGGTTCGGGACGACCAGCCGGGGGGCGTCTGCCGGCCGACGCCGGGGTCGAACACCGTCGATTCCCTGGCGGGTGATGGAAGAGGGGGCACGCTTGGCGCACCGGAACGACCGGGGGCCAAAAGCGGCTTTTGCCTTGGCCGTGGCGCGCGGATGACGGTTTTGTCCGGAGGCTCGGAGGAATCGTCCTTCGAGCTCATCGGCGCACCACCGTCGAGGTGCAACGAACTTTCACGGGAGGGGAAAGCGGCGCGCAAGGGTCAGGATCAGCAGCGAGCCGCGTGGAAAGCCTGATCTTGCCGAAACATGACATTCCTGCACACGCCCCAAGCCGCGCCGCTCTGCCAGCCTTGGCAAGCGCCCGTGTGTATTCTAGTCGCACAGGCAGCCGATTGAAATCGGAAAGCGGGCTGATCAGGCAAGCGGCCTCTTCTATGGGGCTCGTAATAGAGCCCGTAAGAGCGGTGCTAACGAGATTTGGCGAGTACGGCTATTTCTGCTTACAGGCCTTGGCATAGGCTTCAGCGAAATAGGCGAGGAAGACATCCAGCATGCCGTTTTCATGCTTGTCCTCCATCGTGCGCCACGTAGCGACGAGCGCATCCCAGGCTTGGCTTTTCCTGGATGAAAAGGAGGCAGGCGGGATCTTTTTGGCAATCGCCTCCGGCGACAGGTCGTCGAGCAGCCTCGCGAGTGCGGCCTGCATGGCGGCGTAGGTTGCGATTTCGTGGGTCTTCAGGTCGCCGAACGCGTCCTCGATGCTACGTTTGGCATCGAGATAGCCTGCCCGGCGCCTGGCAAACATGATCTCCAGCATGTCGTCGGTCCCCGGCACGAATTTCAGCGGGTTGTTGTCCTCGGCGCCGATCATCGTGCGGTGCGCGCTCTTGGCGAGCACCTTGGCCGCCGCGCGCGCCTTGAGCAGGAGGGACAGTTGCTCGACCGTGGTTCGCAAGACCCCGCCGATCTCGGTCGCGACGTCATGCGGGTCGCGTGACGACAACAGCTCCGGCGACAGACCGGCCGCCAAGGCGACGTCGCGAAGTATTCCGACCGCATCCGCCGGCTGCTTGGCTGGGACAGCCGGGCTGGGCAGCGGCGCCGAAGGCGTCGACATGGGCGCTGCCTCGCCCGGTCGCTGCTGCCCCGGATTGAGGAATGGTGTACTGCCGAGTTCAACCGGCCTTCCCGTCGAGCGCGACAACTCGCGTTGCGTCGAACCGGTCCTTGCTTGCGCATGACCGGTGGCGCCGCGCTCTTCATCGATCGAAACGGTGATGACATAGCGGCCGATCAGCAGCCGGTCGCCTCGGGTCAGTCGATGCGGCGCATTGATGCGCTGGCTGGAGCCGTTGACGAAAGTGCCGTTGCGCGAGAGGTCATAAAGCCAGAACGAGCCCGTCTGATAGCGGACTTCGCAATGCCGGCCGGAGATGATTTTGTCGGGGTCCGAGAGTGTCCAGTCGCAACTTTCGCGCCCGATTTCAAAGCTGCGGTCGCGCGCGGCATAGCTCGTCGCGACCCCTGGCGGCAGCCTGTCGACATTGCTGATCTGGAGCGAAATGAACATTCGAGGCCACTGTCAACGCTGAAATCCAAGGTATTCTAGCAGCTTGCCAGCGCGGTGGGAGAGGTGCGTTTAACATGAATGCACTCTACGGTTAGCCATTGCTTTTGTTTGGCCGCCAGAAAACATATGCTAGGCTTGCAATGGTCCGGTGCGGTGAATTCGAAAACTTCCCGAGCGTGATGCAGTTTGCAGGGCGGGGCTTCAATCCATCACACTGAGGGCGGCGTCCAGGAGGGGCACGACCCATGCCGAACGAACGTGCCACGGTTGTGCAGACGCCGGTTGGCGCCGATGTGCTGACCTTTACCCATCTTGTCGGTCGTGACGAGATCAGCCGATCTTTCGCCTATACTGTCGGGTTCGTCAGCAAGAGCCGTGACATCGATCCGCTGAGGATGCTGGGCGGCCTCGTTTCGGTCGAAGGCGAATCGGATCCAAAGCGCTGGTTCAGCGGCCTGGTCTCGGATTTCAAGCTAACCCGCATCGAGGACCGGCTGGCGTTCTACGAGGCAACCGTCAGGCCGTGGCTCTGGTTCCTCGGCCATACCACGGACTGCCGCATTTTCCAGAACATGACCGCGGTCGAGATCATCGAAAAGATATTCTCCAAATACGGCATCGCCAAATTCGAAAAGCGGCTGCAGGGGTCTTATCCCTCGCGCGAATATTGCGTGCAGTACGATGAGAGCGATCTCGATTTCGTGCAGCGGCTGCTCGAGCACGAAGGCATCTTCTATTTCTTCGAGCATGACGAGGGCAAGCACACGCTGGTGCTGTGCGATGCGATGAGCAAGCTGAAGCCGGCGCCAGGCTATGAAAAGGTGCTCTATAATTTCGAAGGCCACGGCTCGCGGCGCGATGTCGAATACATTACCGAATGGATCCCGGGCAGTGCGGTGCGGCCAGGCGCCTATGCCCATACCGACTATGATTTCGAAAAGCCTGGCGCCGATCTGATGGCGAAATCCGCACAGCCCTTCGGCCACAAGGAAGCCGCGGGCGAAAACTATCGTCAGCCCGGCGCGCACCTCGATGTCGGGCGGGGCGACAAGATTGCGGGTATTCGCCGCGAGGAACTCCAGGCGGTACACCAGCACAGCACGGCGGTGGGCACAGTGCGTGGCCTTTATTCAGGCTGCAAATTCACGCTCGAAAGCTTTCCGCGCGACGACCAGAATACGGAATATCTGGTTATAAGCGCCGAATACCGCCTGTTCGATCCGGGCTACCGGACCCAGAACGAAGCCCACAGCGAGAATTTCAAGGCCGTCTTTGGCGTTGCGCCCACCAAACTGCCCTTCCGGCCGCCGCGGATCACGCCGCGGCCGATCATGCGCGGGCCGCAGACCGCGACAGTCGTCGGCCCCTCGGGCGAGGAAATCTTCACCGACAAATACGCGCGTGTGAAGGTACAATTCCATTGGGACCGCCTCGGCAAGAAGGACCAGAACTCGTCCTGTTTCGTGCGCGTGTCGCAGACCTGGGCCGGTGGCGGCTGGGGGTTCATCCAGATCCCACGTATCGGCCAGGAGGTCATCGTTGATTTCATCGAGGGCGATCCGGACCTGCCGATCATCACCGGCCGGGTCTACAATGCCGCCGAGATGCCGCCTTACGGGCTGCCGGGCAACGCGACGCAATCGGGCTGGAAGTCGAATTCGTCAAAAGGTGGCGGTGGCTACAACGAGTTGATGTTCGACGACAAGGCCGGTTCCGAGCTGGTCAACTTCCAGGCGCAGAAAGACCACCATTTGCTGATCAAGCATGATCGCAACAAGACCGTGCAGCACGACCAGTCCGACCGCATCGACCACGACGCCAAGCACTCCGTCGGCCACAACCTCGACGAAGACGTCGGGAATAACAAGACAGTCAAGATCGGCGTCAATCAAACGACCAATATCGGCAGCAACGACACCGAGACGGTAGGCGCGAATCGCTCGCTGACCATCGGCGCCAACGAGACGATCCACGTCATAGCCAACTCGACGGAGAACATCGACGCCAGTCATTCTCAGGCGGTCGGACTGGTGCAGACGGTGACGGTGGGGGCGGCGCGCATCGACACGGTGGGCGCCACCGAGACACGCAGCGTCGGCGCGGCACAGACGAACACTATTGGGGCTTCGCGGTCGGTGAGCGTAGGTATCAGCCAAAGTCACAGTATTGGCGCTGCGGACAGTTGGGACATCGGTGCCGGCCAGACCGTCAATATTGGCGCCGACCAGAGTTTCGCGGTGGGCGGAGCACAATCGACTGAAATAGGCAAGGCGCGAACAGCCAAGATCGGAGCTGATGACGCCACAGACGTCGGGGGCGCACATGCGCTCAAGGTCGGCAAGGGCAGCGGCATTCAAGTCGCGGAAGACAGTACGATCAAGGTCGGCAAAAAGCTGATGATCAACGCTGGCGACGAGATCACGTTGAAGTGCGGTGATGCATCTATCACCATGAAGAAGGACGGTACCATCGTTGCCGACGGCAAGGACATAACGATCAAAGGCAGCGGCAAGATCACCGTGAAGGCGGGCGGCGACGTGATCGTCAAGGGAAGCACTATCAACAACAATTGAGGTCATTGTCATGGAAACGCTGAAGCGGATCGACGGTGTCGTGATCGGCCTGCTGATAGGCTTCGAAGACGGAGCGCCACTGGTGGTTTTTGTCGGCAATCCCCGCGAGACGGCGACTGCAGCCCGTAGTCTGACAGAGTTGGACGCATCGGCGATCGGCTCCGAACTGGCATTGCTCTTCGAAGGGGGAGATCCGATGCGCCCGCTGGTGGTCGGGCGAATCGTCGATCCTGCCCATAAGAAGCAGGAACTGAATGTTGTTCGGGACGGCAGCCGTGTTGTGATCACTGGCGAGGAGCGCATAGAGCTGCGTTGCGGATCTGCGTCCATCGTTTTGGAAAAGGATGGCCGCGTCACCATTCGCGGCACACAGTTGACCAGCCAGGCGAGCGGCACCAACCGTATTCGCGGCGGAGCCGTGCATCTCAATTGAGGTAACCAATGCAGCGGGTCGCCTCCATCGCACCGCTCGTCGCGCAACATGCGGGCGACGCAGCATTCCTGTGGTTGCGTCGTCGCCACGAGATAGACATGCCGTTCCTCGACGAGACCGACATCGGTCGCATCGACCAGCGCCTGGAGGCCAACATCGAAGGTCTCATGGCCGCGGGCGAGAGCGGTTGGCAGGCGGCGCGGGCACAGTTTGCTGACTTCGCCGAACCCGGCGAGATTTTTGTCCTAGGGGTCGTTGCGCTACGCTCGGGAGAACGAGAGGCCGTCGAGATCGCGCTTGCGGCTGTCGAAGAAGCCGGTGGATCCGCTCTGGCTTGCTTGTCCGGCTCCGTGGCGCGAACGCCGCGTGATCAGCTGAAACCCTTCGTCGCGGAGTGGCTAGTTGGGCGCGATCCGCTACGCCGCAGCCTGGGACTTGCTGCGCTTCAACATCATCGCATCGATCCCGGGGCAAGGGTCGCCGAGTTGCTAGCAAATGCCGACCCCGAAGTCAGGCGGCGTGCTCTTCGCCTGGCAGGCACCTTCAAGCGCCGCGACCTGTTAGCGCCGGTGATCGCGGCGCTCGACGCCGATCTTGCTCGCGAGCGCCTAGCGGCTGCCCTCGCCGCCTGCCTTCTGGGGGAGGCGCGGTTGGCTCATCCGGTTCTCGACCGGATCACGCTGACCCAAAAGGACTTGGCTGCACCCGCGATGGAACTGCGCCTGCTCACCACACCGGGCAAGGCTGGCAAGGAATGGCTGCAATCGCGGCTCGACCAGCCGGCGCTGAGCATCACAGCTACCGCGGCCGTCGGCCTATTCGGTGATCGCGCGGTGATGCCGTGGTTGATCGAACGGATGCGAGAGCCGGACCTCGCCGAGGCCGCCGGGCTGGCATTGCGCGACCTGTTCGAGGTTGATTTCAACGACCTAGCGCTGTTTACCAGCGATCCAGCGCTGCTCGGGCCGGACTTCACTGCAGACGAGCCGCTGCCGATCGCTGACAAGGTCGCCGCCTGGTGGGACGAAGGCCACGGCGGACGCGGCCACGGAACCTTCCGCTCGATGCGGCGGCTGCGGCTCGACGCCTTGCGCGCGGCGCTTGCGGAGCCGGACGCGACGCTGGCCGACTGGCGCAGGACGCGCCGCTACCCTGCCTGGATGTAAGTCTACCTACCTCCGCTCGTCCGCATCACAACGGCGGCAGCGCGCAGGCCGCTTTCCGAGGCAACCTCACACAAGGCGACAGCGCCCGGCGCGTACTCCTCGCGGAAACTGTCGGCCGCCAGCATCAGCGCCAGCGCGCCGCTGGCGGCGCCGATGTCGCCGACTGTCATTGCCGGATAGGCGGTCGCCATCAACTCGCGACGGGTGCGGTAGAAGCGCGGCCGCGCTATCAGCATTTCCCAGCCATGGTAGCGTTCGCCATTGCCGTTGCTGATGATGAAGTCGATGTCCGGTTCGGAAGGCCCGGAGCCGTTCACCGCGTCGCGCAGGGCGCCGAGCATGGCGCGTCCCTGACTGTAACGCTCCGAAAGGACACTGTCCGCTTCTTGGGCCAGGCCGATGCCATGGATCGCGGCCACGACGCGTTCGCGTTTGGGCTCGCGCGCCAGGCGCACAAAAACCGCTGCCTCGCCCGGCACTAGGCCCTGTGCGTTCGTGCCCTTGAGCCGCCCCGCCTGACCGAGGCGCGCAAGGTCGGCGTCGTTGACGAGGCTGTCGACCCCACCGAGCAGTACTTGCGCGACGCCTTGGTCTTCCATCAGGTTCGCCGCCCGTTCGATCAGGCCAAGGCTCGCTGCAGCCCCTCCGTCTATGGTGCGCGAGGCCGGATGGAACTTGCGGCCGGTCCTCTCGACTAGCATCGCAAGGAAATCGTGCACTGGAACTTTTGCAAAGGCGGGATGATTCCGGAAACTCTCCGGTGTCGCGACCAGCAGCACGGTTGCCGCGGCCACCCGCGGATCGACCGCACCAAGCGCCTCGTTGATGGCGCGAGCAGCCATATTGACCAGCCATTCCCCTTCGCTGCGGTGCAGGCGTCGATGCGTGGGTATACGCGCGACCACTTGCGGTACTCCCAAAGGTCCCAGCGTAATTTCCTCGAAGGCCGAAAGACATGCTCGAATGGCGGCGATCGTTTGTCTCGCGTTCAACCCGGCGGGCGTGACGGCACCGGCGCCTGCGACATAGAGCGGCCGCTTCATAGCTGCCACACCGGCTGATCGCGCAACGTGCCATCGCCGCCGCGTGGATTAAGATAGGTCTTGTGCTTGCGCCGTGCGGTGAGCCAGCCGGGCGACAGATGGCCGAACACGATCTCACGAAGGACGGGCGCATTGCGCCTGGTAACTACCGCCAGCCGTGCCTTGAGCGTGACGCGCCGCAGGTCCGGTTCGATGATCACGGTGTCGATATTGAAACAGCATTGCTCGGTCCGATTGTCATAGATAAGGCGAATCGGCGCCACGACCCGCGGCATACGGAAGTCCCACCGGCCACTTGCGGTCATGCCGATAATCGAGACCGGCTCGCCCCCACGGATCTGCGGCAGGTGTTGGTCAGCTGGAGCGCTGAGATTGTAGAGCGGGTCGAAATCCCTCGGCGGCAGTGGCCATTGCGTGTCGATCCAGGCTTGATCGTAGGTACCGGCCAGCGGCAGACGAGGCAACCACCCGCGCCCGAGTGGTCCGAAACCGGCCGGCTTCGGCCGGTCCGACGGGCTGGAGTAAGGCTCGCCCGAATAGGTGACGTTCGGCGCCTGCGTGCGCACCGTCGGATCGGCCGAGCGGGCGTGACGGTAACCGACACCCACCGGGTTGTTTCGGTTGAGCCGTCCGTCCGGCAGCGTACCGCCATAAGCCCGCTCGTAGACGATCGGCATGAGGCGGAACGGAGCCGGTGCGCTATAGTCGCCAGCGTCGTAGATGCGGTCGCCGACGACCTTGAGTACCTTCTGAAGGGTGCCGACGCGGACGCCGACTTGCATCTCCGCCACAGGTCGATCATTTGGCGCGCGGGCCGAACCGTTAACCAGCACTTCGGCGCGCGGTTTAAGAGGTGCGATGTCAGCTTCGTAGCGGTTAGAGGAATTCGCTGGATCGCCGAAGGGGATGTCGCACAGCGCAACCGGCATCTGGTCTTCAGAGACTTGCAGTTGCGGTGCATGGTCAGGCATGTCGAAACTCGCCGAGAATATAGCGACCAGCACTTCCTGGCCTTCGGCGTTGACCTGGACATGCGTGGCGGCTGCAAAAGGCGTACGGTTTTCAAGCCAGACAGCGAAGGCCATCGCTCAGCACCAGTTGCCGTTCTCATCAAGGCCGATTGGCCAGTAGGGCATTGCGGTAAGTATACCGTAGGGATCGAGATGGCCGTTGCCGGGTAGCCAGCCCAAGAGCAGGATTTGCGGTGCGACGCCAGTTTGCCCCCGATTGGCATGGTTGAGGGCGACAACCCTCAGCCAATAATCCCGGACCACAAAGACGACTTCCGGCCGCGACGCTGGCCCCGCGGGCCTCTGCTCGTAGTTGAAGCGCATAGCCTGCATCTCGTCTAGGCTGTCCCGCTCCATCGAGCGCCGGACCAGATTGTTCCACCATGCTATAGCTATTGCACTCGCCCGATCGAGTTCATCGACATAGGATAGGAAAAGTTCGCGATAAGACCGCGGTGCCGTCTCGAGCGGAATTTCGGCAACATTGCCAAGCTGCAGGTCGCGTGGTTGGGCAAGCAATCGCTTGGCCCCGAGTTCGGTGTCGTGGAAGATAAGAGGTGCTTCCTTCGTCATCGGATGATGCCTTCGCTGTCCATTCCGATTGGCAGGAAAATGAAATGGAGCATGAAATTGTGCAATTCCATGTCGCGCCTTCCCAAGCCCTCTAGCAACAATGCGGCCGGCTGAATCACCGCGTTGCCGTCTCCTACTCCGTCTTCATCCTCTGGGCCGATGTCCCAAAGCGCAGGATCATTGAAGCCGCTGTCGACGATCTCATGGCTCAGGAATTCTTCGTTGACCTCTCCGACTTCAAGAAAGTAGCGCCGATAGACTTCAATGATCCGAGGATGCGAGGCGGCACCCATGGGCCAACGCATCCTGCATAAATGTTCTGCGTCTGCCTTCGACCGCCCCGCCAGTATCTCCCGCGCGACGAGTTCGCTCCACCACGCCAATGCATGAGCTCGTGCCTCGGCGAGATCCTTCACATAGCGAGCAAGAATTTCATCGTAGAGCGAGGCCAGAGACACGATCATTCTCCGCTATCCTGGCCAGCCGAGCGCCAAATACTCTAGCACGCTCTTGCCTTGATTGTCGCGCATTTCGACGCCCTGCTTGTTGGAGCATGTCGTGCAGTGAGGTTTAACTGCGGCGTTCGACTTCTTCCACTGGTTGAAAGCCGCCTCGTTGCGGCACCCGCCCATGGCCCAGACTGCGGATTGCGGTGGCTGATGGTCCGCGACGAAACGGTCGCCCTTGTCGAAGGCCCGACCCGATTTGTAGGTGCCCACATTGCTGCTCGCACCGCACGACCAGCATGGGCCGCCTCGCACACTTTGCCGCTGGGCATCGTTTGTGCCGGTTTCGGGCGCCTTTTCCTTGCCCGGAGGGCAGGGTTGACCGAAATTCTCGGTGCCGACGATTGCCTGGATGTCCACGATCGCTGACGGATCGATAATTCCAAATGGCTGCGAACCGCAGGCCTGCCCCAGTGGATCGCCATGTCGGCATACGCCCTTTCCTTCGACCTTGATGACGAACGACCAGAGCTGAAACGTGCCCTTGCCCTTGGTTCTGTGCGTTATGACATTGCCGCCCTGTGTTCCAGCTTCGTCCCCGCTGCTGGTGGCGACCTCCGATGCGTTCTCAAGCGCCGTCGGATTGCCTTGGATTTTGACGCTTTTGCTTCCCTTGGTCAGGTCGCTGGCGGAAAGCATGTTGACATAGGGAACGGGCACGGGCCCGGTCGGCGGTGGAGGCGGGCTCAGGCAGACATCCCCTGGCGCGGTGCCGGTGCCACCGCTGCCCTGGTGGAACAATCCCATTTTCTCGGCATAGACGCTGTTGGACACCCTATTGAGCCTCCGTGTCCGCACGTGCCGCGCGCATTGCCGGCAGAGCGTTGGCCGCGAGATCCTGGATATCGGAAAAACTCAATTCCTGGACTTCCCAATCGTCGAGCCAGAAGGCGATCCGTTGGAGACTTTCGAGACTTTCCGGTTGCGGTAGCGCGATGATCTGCGCACTTATCCAGCCAGACGTCCGCAATTCGTCCACCGCGCTGCGGGCGAGTTTGGCTGTCGCATCGAACCACGGATCAGCAGGGTCGGGCAACGGACCGAGCCGGACGATGGCGAAGGGATAGCGGCGGCCAACGCGGTCCTGGCTCATGCACCAGACGCCGGCGCAGGGTTCCGGGCCGAATATCCCGGCCTCCACGACAAAACGCCACGCACGCGGGTCGAGTTCTCCCTCGTCAGGCCGCGCGCGCAGTTCCATCGACATCCAACGGTCCCAGCGATCGATAAATGTCCGCGGCAAGTTCCACCCGACGAAGTCTCCCGTCGCCGGAATCTTGCCGAAGAAGCCCACATTCAGATCTGCGGCGGACATGTGAACTTCTTGAACATTTCGAGCGTGTAGGGGTTCTCGACGCTGGCCGCCTTGAGCTCGAACTCGGCCCACACGCCTTTCGTGCCGAGCCGCAGGCTGTAGACGTCGGTGAGCTTGGTCGCGGCGAAGCGGCCGCCGCGCAGCATTCTGAGCCACGCCCAGCTGCCGGTCTCGTTGAGCATCACTTCGGGCGAGCCGTCGACCGGCTGGAAGGCGAGCGAGATGACGCCGGTGCCATCCTTGCCGGGCCACGTCATCGGCTGCGGCCTGGTGGCGTTGTTATAGTAGACGAGATTCTGGCCATCGAGGTTGAGCGTGACCCGCGCCACGTTGGGTGAGAGGTCCTTGGGTTCCAGCGTGAAGTTCATCACCGGGCCGGTGCCGCCGGGAAACAGGTCGTCGCGGATGTGCCTGGCCTGTTCGAACGCTGCGAGCGCCGCTGGGTCGAGGCCGAAATCGGCCCGCCATTTCCATGGCTCGCTGGCGGTGTCGACATAATTGATCAGATGGTCGTTGATGAACGCATCGATCATGCCCGAGGGTCCGAACAGACGCTGAAAGTCGCGCACATTGACGTCGACCGCACTTTCGGCGCTGAATGGATAGCGGTTGTTGAGCGCCGCCTGGCAGAAGGGGAGTATGTCGGCCCGCCAGATGGCGTTGAGTTCGTTGGTCACGGCCTTCTGCGACAGGCCGCTGGTGTCGCCGGCAATACCGCCCAGCCAGTCGTTGATCGGCGAGGGCAGGATGTTCGCCTGCCTGGCGACCGCACCTGTCAGTTCGGCAAGGCCGCCTTGCTTCTTAATCGCATCCTGCGGGTTCGGATTGGCGGTGACCGTCTGTAGCACATTCGACAGCGCCGTCAGCGCCACTATCGCCGCGTCCAGCGCTGGCGGCTGGCCGTCGACCTGGGCGATGGTGCCTTTGAGCGGCTTGAAATGGTCGGCAACCAGGCTGCCGGTCATGTCGACCTGGCTGGCGGAGCCGGCGCGCGGCAGGAGCTTCGCGCCTGTGGTCACGACTTTGCCCAGCTTGCCGAGCTTGCTGAAGAGCTTCGAGCCGGTGCTGGCGGCAGCGCCACTTTTGTCGCCGGCCGGCGCATCGTCGGAGCGGGTGAGGTCGGTCTCCTGCACGACTGCCGTCAACAGGCGCTTCAGCGCGGAGTCGGCGCTTGAAAGATCCTTGAGGTTCTCACTGGCGATGTTGAGATCGGTAAGCGGCGCAAGCCGCATGTCACGCAGGAAAGAGTCCCACTGCGCGATATAGTCGTCATAGTAGAGCTTCAAGATGTCCTGCGAGAGTGCTGAAACCGATGTCTCGGAATTCTCCGCGCAGCCGCCGGCAAACACCGCGCGATCGAGGGCCGCCTGTCCCGCGACATCCTCGACCCGATCGAGGATCGCGTCGTGGAAACCGGCATAGGTATAGGGCCCGGGAACACCAACGCGCAACGTCTTGTCGGAGCGGCGCGCGAACACTTTGGCGCCGTTCGGCCCGGCGAAATTGGCCGGCACCCATTCCTTGACGGCTGCTACTTCCGGGTCGGCCAGGAGCTGCCTGTAGGCGCGCTCGGGCAGGGAGATCGTGCACACGGTCTTCAGCGCCTCGCCGACCAGTTGCTTGTCCGGGGCGATGTAGCTGTCGTCGATGGCCATGCGGCGGATCGCAGCGAGCTGGTGCTCTTCGGCGTCGGCGGTGGGGAAGGGCGGAGCCGGCGCGAATTGCGGCAGACTGTTCACCCACCAGTTTTGGACGAAATCGGTGTCCATCTGCGACAGGCCGGTCATCATCCGGTAGGTCTTCAGCGCGCCGAGCATGAAGTCCGGATCGCGGATCTGCCGCCACATCGTGGCTTCGAGCAGGGCGACCATGTGCGGCTCGAGCACGTTGCGCAGCGCATGGTCGTAGGTATCGGTCTGCGCGCGCGCCAACTCCGCCGAAGCAGTCGGCCCGAGCAGGTTATGGACAGCGTCCGGCGGGGCGGTGCGCGCCGTCGCCACGGCGTCCATGGCAGCTAGCGCACCGTCCATGGTCGGCTGCTCGACCTCGGCCGGCATGGCTGCGACCTCGGTGAGCGGCCCGTGCAGGCCTTCGAACTGGCTGGCCTGTTCGACGATCGCATTGCGGTTGTCGAGGTAAGACCAGGTGAACAGGCCGCCGGCCAGCAAAGCCGCGAGCGCACAGGCGACGGCAGCCCCGCGCCAGATCCAGGCGCGGCGACGCTGCGCCAGCGGATCGAACGTACCAAGGCCGGCCTCCTTGAAGATCACTTCGGTGAGAAGGTTCCTGAGGAAAAAGCTGCGCTTCTCGACACGCGACGCCGGCATGGCGCGGCGCGGTGGCAGCCCGAAGGAGGATGATAGCGCCGCGGTCAGCCGGTCAATGGGAGCGCCTTCCTGTGTCGCCGACGTCAGATAAAGGCCACGCAACCAGGCGGCTTCCTCGTAGCGGCTTTCGCCGAACATCGCCTCGATCAATGTCTTGATCGGCTCGCCAAGGCTCGCCAGCTGCGCCGGAAAGCGGAAGATCTCGGCGCGCTGGCCGAGCTTGTCTTCGTCTTCCAGGCGTGGCACCAGCCGCCGCTCAAGCTCCGCGGCAAGCCTGGCTAGCTCCGCTTGGATCGTGCCGGCGTTGACGCGGGCGTCGAGCGGAAAAGTCGTTCCCCACACCTGCTCGCGCGCCGTCGTCGACAAGCCGCCGAAGAAGGCTTCGAAGCCTTTGATCAGGTCTGCCTTGGTCAGCATCATGTAGACAGGCAGACGGATCTCCAGTCGTTCGTTCAGCTCCGCCAGTCGACGGCGGATCTTGCGGCCGTGCGCCCTGATCGATTCGTCGCCCTCCGACAGCGCATCGATCGACAGCGCGACAATGACGCCGTTGAGCGCGCGGCGGCCGCGGTGCTTTTTCAAAAGGTCAAGGAAACCCAGCCATTCCGCAGCGTCGACATCCGGCTGGCTCTCCTGCTGGACGTAGCGGCCTGCAGTGTCGATCAGCACCGCGTTTTCGGAGAAGAACCAGTCACAATTGCGCGTGCCGCCGACGCCCTGCAAATCATCGGTGAGGTCGATCGGGAAATTGAGGCCCGATTGGCGCAGTGCCGTGGTCTTGCCGGTGGCTGGCGGCCCAACGATTACATACCACGGCATCTCGCGCAGGAATTTTCTGCCGCCGAGCTTGCGTCGCTTGAGCTCGGCCATCACCTCGCCGAACTTGGCGCCGACGGCCGCGACGCTCTCCTCGCCGGGGGTGAGTTGTTTTTCGGCCACGGGTGCTGCGATCTCCGCGACGAACATGCGGTTAGCGCGGATGGCACGCCGCTGCGCGACGATCAGCCAGATCAGCCACAGGATGATCAGCCCCGCGATCATGGCGATGCGCACATTCTCGGATTCGAATGGCGCGTAAGGACCGACCTTTACGATCGGGCCGAACACCCAGATCAAGAGCGAAAGCAGCGCGATGCCAATCAGCGTCCACAGGAATCGCGAGGTGATGACGGCCCAGAGGAAGCGCAGGATGAACATCTCAGAGTCTCTTCTCGACCAGGACCTCGACGCGCCGGTTGAGCGCACGGCCCTCGCGCGTCGCGTTGTCGGCCACAGGATCGGTCTCGGCGCGCCCTTCGGAATGGATGTGCTCCTGTGGCACGCCAGCCTGAACCAGGAGGTCCGCTATGGTCTGGGCGCGCGCCTCCGAGAGCCGCTGGTTGCTCGCGAGCGGGTTGGACCGTTGCAGGCGCACATTGTCGGTATGGCCGATGATCGTGATGTTTCCGATCAGCTCCTGATTGGCGAGGATCACTTTGGCGATCGAGGCGATCAGCGGCTCGTACCCTTGGGACAGCGTCGGCCGCGAGGACTGGAACAGCTCGGGGTTGGAAGACTGGATGATCAGCTTGGCCAGCGAGACGCTCTCGGTGCCGCTGAGCGCGCCCTTGAGGCTGGCTGGCGCTTCGGCCTTGAACGCGGGCAACAGCGCGAAATCGACCGGCTGCGGTGCCTCGGGTTCAGGAGCATCTTGCTTGGCCGCGGCGCGAGCGACGTCGCCGCGGGAGGCCGGCGGCAGCGTGCGCACGAGCGCGGAGAGTTCAATCGCCTGGCTGCTCAAGCTCACCGATAGACCGATGTAAGCGGCGGCGGCGGCGACAATTGCGGCAAGTGCCATCACCCAGATCGGGACGATGAAGCGCTGCGGCTCGTCGGACGCGATCACGCCTTTCCAGTTCGGCGACAGCGGTGCGTTCTCGGCGTCCGCATCGCGCAGGAAGCGTGCGGCTGCCACACGCACGGCATTGAGCGAGCGGTCGCCGGCGCGGCCGGGCACCCGATACTTGCCGCGGAAGCCGAGCGCCAGACAGTAATACTGAAGCTCCAGCATTTCGCGGTCGCGGTTGGGATGGCGCTCCAGCTCGTCAAGGCGGGTGAAAAACTGGGTCCCGGCATCGACGTCGCCGCGTAGCATGACCACGAGCGGCTGGCGCGGCCAGGCGCTGGCGCCGCCCCATGGCGTGTTGAGTGCCAGGTCGTCGAGCAACGCCGCCACGGCCCATGCTGCCTGGTCGGCGCGTTCCAGCGAGGAGCCCGCTGCCATCGCGGCGTCGCGCTCCTGAACCAACTCGTCGAGCAGGCGCGTGCGCATTGCTTCCGGGTTCTCCGGTGCCAGTGCGCTTTCGAGCTCGGGCGCGAATTCGAGCAATGGCGCGAAGATGTTGATGAGCGGGTTGGGATGAGCGCGCGCCCGTTTGACCGGCGCGCCCGGCGCCAGCGGCGCCATCGGCCGGGGTGCAGCGCCGGTCAGCCGGATGCGTGTGCGCTCGCGATCCTCCGACAGTCCGAAAGGATCATCCCGGCTCATGGCCTCACCTGTTCACCGAATAGCAGTCGACCTGCGGCTCGCTCTCCAGGACACCGGAAACGCCGATGACAAATCCCGGGGCGTCGAGCAAGGAGGCCCAATGCTCGCTCTTCTGGTCGAGCTCCAGGCACAGCCGGTCACCATCATAGGGAATCTCGCGTGGTTGCGAATGAAGCGGTTTCAGCGGAATTCCGGGCAGGCGCGACTTCCAAAGTCCTTCGAACTCGTCTGCGGCGCCGACTGTCGCCTGGTTGACGAAGATTTTGCGCAGCGCGTCGTCCGAGAGTTCCGATCCAACACGGATGACGATGCGGCTGGCGACGAGGAGCTTAGGGTTGTCGATGCGCACCTTCCAGACATTGGTCGCGTGCCGCATGACCGGCAGCGCGCGCGATTTCGGTTCGATGTAACGCAGGCTGAGGATGAGCGAACGCAAGGCGTCGGCCAGCGCCATATAGGCGGGGCCGGGGGCCATGTGGTCGTAGGCCGGCAATTCGCCGAGCCGCCGCGAGCTCGAGCCGTAGGTTGTCATCTCGCCGGCCAGTCCGGCAAGTTCGAGATAGAGTTCGGCAGGATGAAAGACATCCTGCGCAAGCATATGGGCAAGCCGGGGGCGAGCGGCATTGGCCAGGTGCAGCATCAAGAGGTCTTCGACGCTGCGGCCGGCGCCGCCCATCACCATCTTGCCATGCGCTTCGGCGATCTGGTCGAGGCCGGTGACGACCTCCTGCAGCAATTGCCGGTACCAATGGACCGCGCCGGTGATCAGCGTCGGCGGCAGGAACGTCTCGTCGAGCGAGACGCCGCCGTCGGCGCGCAGACCTTTTATGTCGGCGATCGGCAAGGCGGTATAACCGCCCACCGATTTGCCGGGCGCAAGCAGGGCCGCATGCGGCCGGGCGATCTCGATCTCTTCGGGATCAGCGCCGCCCTGGACGGCGTCGCGCACTGAAACGATTTTGCCGTGGTAACGCGCGCCCGTCGATGCGGCATGCGCCGGATCGTATCCGACGCCACCGGGCGGCTCGAGCGGCAGTGCAAGCAACACCGGCCCGGCGCCGGTGTCGGCCGTGACCGGCAGCGGCTTCGGCGCGTCCATCAGGTCCGGGATGGAGAAGGGCGTGCCGTCCGGGAGGATGCCCCGGGCGGATACGATCGAGACCTGACCGGCGTCGAGCAGCGACTGGTCGAGGGTCAGGTGCTGGAAGCCGAAAGTATGAAGCTGGCCGGCCTGCAATGCGCCGCGCACCATGCCTTCGAAGAACCGATCCTGCTGCTGGAAGTGCTGGGTCCTGAGAAACAGGCCCTCCGACCACAGCACCCTGTTTGCATCGCTCATACCGTTACTTTCTGCACGCACCCGTCCGCCTTGTCGCTAGGCGGAAATGCCGCCCTTGCCGAGGCTGACGTTGATGGTGAATTTCGACCCTGGCGACACCGACTTGGTGGTGCGCCAGTTGCGTCCACCCGGCTCGCGGATGAGCGCCACGAAGCCGAGCGCCGTCGCGTTTGGCTCGACCGTGATGGTCTTGGCCGCCGTCTTGCCAGGCGCAACCGAGATCGCGTCGGAGCCGATGAGGTCGGCACCGAGCGCCGAGCCCGCGTCGCCCTGAAGCGCGAAATAGTCGGCGGAGTTAAACTTGCCGGTGCTGGTAAGTCGCAACACCAATACGGTCACCGGCCGGTCGCCGCCGCCCGGTCCTGGATTCATGCCCGCACCGCCGGTCACGTTGACCGAGATAACCGATGGTTTCGGCGGGCCGCTCTGGCAAGCCGCCAGCAGCCCCGTAGCGCCAAGGGCAACGACGAATTCGCGTCGGTCGATCATGTCCTACTCCTCTTCATATGCGTCCCTGAAGTCTGCGCCGATCTCGCCCAGGAAACTCGATTCCGCGCTCTGGGCGATGTCGCGATGGCGTTTCTGGTAGAGCTCCCACAGCTTGGCGTTACGCCCGCCGGAGAGCAGATTGCCGATGGCGGAGTTCGATTTGAGCTCCTCTTCGATCGCGGCAGGATCAAAACGGTCGATCATGCGCCGAAGTGCTGCCTGGACGCCCCGCCAGGCGCGTACGTGATGCTGTGCAAGGTCCTTCACCGCGTCGCCGATCGCCGCCTCGCCGGAGAGAAAGCCCGGACTGCGTTCCGAGATGATGGTGACGACGACATCCTCGACCGTCGGCAGGAATTTAAGCGGATTGACCTCGGAAGCGCCGACCATCGTCTGGGCGACACGCGCGCTTCCCTTCTCCTCAGCGCGTTTGCGCAGGAGCTGCATCAGGCCCTCCAGCATCAGCCGGTATTCACGACCGAATTTTTCCATTTCGGCGATCGCATCGCGGCCGGGAAAATCGGCGTCCTCGACACCCAGGCCGCGCAAGAATGCGGCGCGAAGCGCCATATCGCTTGCTGCTGGCTGAGCCGGGCGCGCCAGCTTCGCCGCTGCAACGGCTCGGCGCGGCGCCTGCGATGCGGCTGCCTGCGGCATATCCCAAGGATTGCCGGCGCGGGGCTTTTCAGCCTGATGCTGGGCACGTCCTGCGGGATCGGCGCCGTTGCTGAGAGGTGGCGTAGCGGCCGGCCCAAGGCTGAAATCGTCATCGAAGCTGGCCGGCTTTGCTGTGTGCCAGGACGCATCGCTGGGCGAAGACATTTCGCCCAGCCCGAAGGGATCCGGCTGGCCTGCGGCAGCGGCGTCGCTGGCTTGTGGCGTTGCCACCGGGTCGAGGCTGAACGGGTCATCAAAGGCAGGCGAACTGCGTTGGTTCGATGCGCGATCATAAGCCCCCGGCGCGGGCTGCTCGAACGGGTTGGGCAAATCCGCTGGACGGGGCGTGCGCGGTTCTTCCTCGATCCTGGCCGAGAAGAAGTCGTCGCTGCCGATGCTGGCCGGCGTTCGCGCTCGCAACGATGACCACGCCGGCGTGGTATGGCTGGCGACCGGGGCCGGGCGGACTGACGTCTGGCTCGCTTTGGATTGAATCTCGACATGGAACACGTAATCGCCCATGCGCAGCCGCATGCCGCTTTGCAGCCGCATCAACCTGCCAGGTCCTACGGGGCTGTCGGAATCGTCGACGAACAATCCGCTGCTCGACGTGTCGGTAACGAAATAGCCGTCCTGGTTGCCGCTGATCTTGCAATGCGCGCGCGAGACGAACATGTCCGGGTCGTCGATCTGCCAGCCAGCATCGGCATTGCGCCCGATCACCAATTCGCCCTCGTCCAGGCGGGTCTGCCGGACCACTTGCGAGCGAGGGCCTTGTTCCAGGGTCAGCAGCAGGGTCATGCGGCCGCCTCCGCCATTTCGGGCCGCCAGCCGACGATGGTGTGCAATCTGAGATCGTCGGCATCCCCCCTATCTGCGGGCCTTTCGAGCCAGACCGTCCGGCCAAGCTGGACAGTCCCGACCCGTGGCGGGGGCACGTCATCGCGCGCCAGCACGATGCGCAAATCGACATCGAGCGCTTCGCCGATCATGTCGCGCACAGCTTTCTTGAACAGGCCTAGGCGCCGTTCGCCGGGCAGGAAAGACTTGAACTCGTCGAGGCTCAGCGGACCGACGCGCAATTCGATCCTGCTCTGGCGGCTGAACACCCGCGGCCCGATCGTCGCCCCGCGTCCGAGCCCGGCATAGGCCTTGCCGAGACGCGTCTGCAGTGGCGTGGGTATGGTGATCCAAGCGGCAACGAACTCCTTGATCCGCAGCGGCACCTTGAAGGCGGTGGTGAGAAACAGTGTCAGCCGCTCCACGCCGTCGACCTGGTTGGCCAGTGATCCAGCCTGTCGTAGGCGCACTGTCTCGAGTTCTGGGTCCTGCGTCCCGGGGAGGCCGATCCCCGACATTGCCTCCAGCATGGCTCGAACGTGCCCACCGACGGAACGCTCGACCTGCACCGCTGGATGCGCATCGGCCCAGGCGCGGTAGTAAAGCGCTATCATCCGATGCTGCAGGATGTTGACGAAATCGACGAAGGTCGTGTCGCTGGTCTGCTCGGCATCGGCCCCTGTAAACCAGCGCTGCGACAGCCGGTCGAGCACCCAGCGCGTCAGATGCAATGGCATCGGTCCTTCCGGTCCAAGCAGCCCGAAATTGGCGACGGTCACTCGCGCCCGGGCCTTGTCCCCGGCGTCCTCGACCTTGACGACGTCCCGGGCCGAAAAGCTCAGACGCACATGCTGGCCGAGTCTCGCCGGCTCGCGGTCAGCCGTTCCGGAATGGCCGAACAATCCGCCGCGCTGCTCCAGGCGTCGCAGCAACTCGAAAAAGTCGAAGCTCTCCGACAACGCTTCGGCCGCGACCGTTGCGTGCTGCGCTAGATCAGGTAGCGATTGCCGGGCGTCATCGGCCATGGCACATCCTCCTGCTTCTGCAGCAATCGCGTACGGGTCCGCACAAATCCGTTTATGCCCGCATGGCGGGCGAACAGCCGCGAAAGCAGGGCCGAAAGCAGCAATGAGCTTTGACCGGCCAGCACGGATTGGTCGATATGCAGTGTGACCTCGGTGCCGCGTCCGAAACACATTGGCCCATCGATCCGGAGCCTCTCGATCACCGGGCGCGAATCGATGCGCACGATCGAGTGCACGTTGCGGGCAAGACCCGGATCGCCCCGATCGGCATAGAGATCGAGCAAGGCATGCAGCGGATCGACACCACGTCCTTCCTTGGCAAGGCTGAGGAAGTTGAGCGAGAGCTGCGCCACCAGCCGCCAGGCAAGGTTGTCGGCGCGCGATTCACCTTCAGCCCCGGCCGGCAGAGATGCCGGGATGGCCGGCTGCGGCGGCCGCAGTGCCCCAAGCAAGCGCACCGCTTCGACCGGATCGGCCGTCTCCAGCGTAAGCGTCGGCGTGTCGTCCAGGATCGGCAGGTCGCGATTGGTGCAAAGCGCCACGATGCCGAGGCGCTTGAGCAGCCGGTTTGGCGTGCTTCCTGGCGGGCGCGAGACGGCGATAAAGACATCGTCGCCCGTGTAGGAGGTGCGGGTCAGGCCGTCGCGCCGCTCGTCCTCGGTGGCCCGGCGCGGACGTCGCTCAGTCGAATAGACCCAGCCGCTGCCGCGGTTTTGCCCCAGGCTGAACAGTTCGGGAATTGTCGCCTCGCCGCTCTCCGCGTCGGCATCCTCGACCCGGGTGACGCGGAATATCTCAAAATCCCGCGCCCGGGTGCGGTCGGCGTGCAGCACCTGGCGCGTTTTGCGCGGATCGATCTCAATGTCGTTGCATTCGCGTTCGAAGAGATTGATGACCGGCGTCACGAAGAGCTCAAATTCGGCAGCCGTCACATCGGCGAGTTCAGGCACCGCACGCCGGAACAGGAAGATGATCTCCATCCCCGCCTCGCACGCGCGCACCACCGGCTGGAGGCCGGCAACCCGTACATAATGGAAGCGCTCCGGGATCATGAAATATTCGCGCAGCAGCCGATATCCCTCGAAGGTGGGACGGGTGCGCGGCATCAGCGCTTCGTCGTCGTGAATACCTATCATTTCGGGTTCGGGCAGCGCCGATAGCGCATTGGTCTTGCCTTGCGCCCGCGCGCCGACGGCCGAGCAGGCGCCGAAGATCGCATCGAAAATCACCGGCGCCTTGGCACGGCCGGCGAAATAGAGGTCGAGACGATCGAGCGACAGGTCGCTGAGCTTGCCTTTTCCTGTCCGGGCGAAGGTGACGCGCAAGGCCGCTTCGCCACGCATGTCGCCGACCGGCGCGATTCCGGCGGCGGCGAGCGCGCTACGATCCTGGAAATAGCTGACCGAGGTGATGGCGATCGGCCACAGCGTGACCTCTTGCGCGGTGGTGAAGGTGGAGCGTGTCGAAAGCCCTGGATGCAGGGTGGAGACCAGTCGCGTGCCGCGCGCGATGGCGTGGCCAGCGATCATCGAGTGCACTTGCTGGCCGGGTTTCAGCACAGCCATCCCCGTCGCCGGCGCCGGCGCCACCAGATCGGGGTAAAGCACATCGAGCACGGCGCGCGAGAAGCGCGAGCGCTCCGCGTCGACCTTCAGACGGGTGCGCGCGGCGAGGAAGGCAACGCCGTCAAGCAGCCGTTCCACATAAGGATCGGGACACGGGACCGTGTCGAGGGAAAGATTACGAGCAACCGCCGGATGCATGTCTGCGAATTCCGCGGCCAGCGCCCGGATATGGGTCAGTTCTTCTTCGTAATATTCGACAAAGACCCGATCCATCTCAGGTCTCCCGGAATTCGGTTCGTGCCAGGCCGTTGTCGAGATTGATTGTGGTGCGCAGCCGCATGCGCTCCGGTGTCGGGGCCATGATCAGCACCGCGTCGATCTCGATCTTGAGGCCGACGTTTTTGTCACCAAGCGTGACGTTGACGATCGTGGCGCTCTCCTTCAGGCGCGGCTCGAAGGTGGCAAGCACCGCGCGGATTTCGCGTGCCAGCCCATCGCGGTCGAAATCCCGCGACGAGCGGCCGGAAAAAGACGGCACGCCAAAATTGACCACGCTGCGGCGCACCTGCGGAAAGTCAGCGAGCGAGGGCAGTTCCTCCAGGGGCTGTTCGTGTTCGGCGTCCGAGAGCATCGGTACGGATTCGAAACGCTCGGTGTTGAACAGGGCCTCGATGTCGCGCCGCACGGCCTCTCTCAACACGCGTGCCGAAACGACCACGCCGCGGCCTTCGATCTCGGCGCGATGCTGGGCCTGGAAGACCAGGCGGTGCAGGCGCCGTTTCTGCTCGGATGTGAGTTCGGCGTCGGCATCGATGGCGCGCGCATTGCCGGCAAGAAGAGCCTCGACGCGCTCGGCGCCGAGCTCTTCCTCCAAGAGACGGCGCAGCCCATTGATCTCCGACGTCAGTCCTGGCAAGTCGTTGACGAGGCGGTCCCACAGGGACGGCTGAACCGCCTCGCGCCTTGCGCGCGAACTGCCGCCAAGCTGAGCCCTCGCGCCAGGCCGCTTGGTCTCACTTGCCGACATAGACGTCCATTTCGATCTCGTCGTCCTTGTCGTAGACGAACTTGATCTTTTTGTAGGCGAAGCTGACTTCTTCCTCGATAAGGTCCGCCTCATCGGCGGCCTGCCGCATATCGTACTCCATGATCGAGGCGTCGGTGAGCGTCACGACCAGATAGTCGCTGGTCTCGCCGTCAATGGTGCGGCGTGCCGAAAACACCACCTCGTCGAGCGCCTTGTTCTCGAATAGCGCCTTCTTCAAATAGGGCGACGACTTGTCGTAGTGCTTGAAGAATTTAATCATTCCCATCGACACGCGGCCGCGTCGCGAAAGCGAGTTGGGATCATAGGGCGCCATGATCTTGTAATCGACGCCATGCACTTCGATCTCATCTTCGTGGCCGTCGCGCTTGCTCGGGCCCTTGATGTCGGGAACCTTCAAAAAACCATCGATCTTCATGGAAGGAGCGTCACTTCTTTCTGTGGTCGGCATTGTCTTTCTCCACCGCTTTCAAACCAAACAAGATGACTTCGCTGCGTTTCAGCCCTTCACCGACGGCAGTTCCGACACCAACCGCAGGGAGGCGTTGATGCCTTCCAACTGGTAATGCGGACGCAGATAGAAACGGGCGTTGTAGTAACCGGGTCTGCCTTCGACGCTGTCGACCTGAACCTCGGCCGCGGCGAGCGGCCGCTTGGCCCGCGCCTTGTCGTCGGCGAAAGCTGGATTGGCCAGCACGTATCGGTTGATCCATTCGGTCAACCATGTCTCCATATCGGTGCGTTCCTTGAACGAGCCGATCTTGTCGCGCGCGATCGCCTTGAGGTAATGCGCGAAGCGCGAGACCGGGAAGAGGTAGGGCAGGTTGGCGCTCAGCCGTTCGTTTGCCTGGGCGTCGGGGTCGACCAGACGCCCAGCCCGCGTCTCGTCGTCCTGAAGTGAGTGCGCGCCTATGAAGGCTGCGAGGTCGGTGTTCTTGCGGTGCAAGATCGGCATCAGACCGAGCTTGGCCAGTTCCGCCTCGCGCCGGTCATCGATGGCGACCTCGGTCGGGCATTTCATCGCGATTGACCCGTCATCGGTCGGGAAAGCATGCACCGGCAGATTGAGCACCGTGCCACCATTCTCGACGCCGCGGATCTGCGTTCCCCAGCCATACAGCTTGTGGCTGCGGTTGATGTTGACGCCCATCGGGAAAGCGGCGTTCATCCAGACATATTTGTTATGGTCGCCGCCCACCTCTTCCTCGAAGGTGAAGCCCTTCACCGGAACGGTTTCCGAGCCGTAGGGCAGGCGTGCCAGCACCCGCGGCATGGTGAGCCCAATATAGCGGGCGTCCTCGCTCTCACGCAGCGACTGCCATGAGGCATAGGCCGGGTTGTTGACGATCATCTGCAGGTCTTGGGGGTTTGGCAGCTCCTGCCAAGTGTCCATGCGAAACAGCCGCGGCGAGGCGGCCGCGATGAACGGCGTGTGCGCCGAGGCACAGACACCCGAGATGTTGCGTAGCAGTCCGACATCGCGCGGGTGGTTGGAGAACTCGTAGGCGCCGATGATGCAGCCGATCGGCTCGCCGCCCAGCATCGAATACTCGTCGGTATAGACTTTCTTGAAGATCGGGCTCTGGTCCCACATCTGGCCTTCATAGTCTTCCAGCGTGTCGGCCAACTGCTCCTTGGAGATGTTCATCACCCGGATCTTGAGCTTGGTATCCGTCTCGGTGTTGTTGATGAGGTACCAAAGGCCTCGCCAGGTGCCTTCCATCTCCCGCACTTCCGGGGCGTGCAGGATCTCGTTAACCTGCGTCGTCAGCATCTTGTCGATGCCCGCAATCAGCGATTTGATCGACTTGATCGCGTTGGACGATATGGTCGTCGTCTCGGATCGCGACTGTGCGGCCAGCGCCAAGTTGCGCACCAACTGCTGGAGCTTCTCGGTGTCGTCCTTCCTGACCTTGAAATCCTTTTCAAGGAGCCCGCTGAATTCGCCCAGATCGATGGCTTCCGCCTCGGCGGTTGCGGCTGCGGTCTTTTGCTGTTCGGCCATGACTTATTCCTCGCCCTTGCCGTCAGAGATCCCCTGGCCGGCGATCTTGCTCAGCAGCGGCTCGTTGTTGAGAAGCTGCGCAATGCGCTTTTCAGCGTCGACGCGGCCATCCATGAAGCCCAGCAGTTCCTCGAGTTGGCGCCGCATCTTGAGGATCTCGGCCAGTTGCGGCACCTGCTCGGCGATCTTGTCGGGCGCGAAATCTCCCATTTTGGAGAAGGTGAGATCGATCGCCAATTCCTCGTCCCGCTCGGCCCCTTCCACTTGCGGCAACGTGTTCTTCACGCGCGCTTTTAGGCGCGGCCCCATCGCCTCCATGAATTTCGGGAAGCGATTGGCGTCGGTTTCGACGAAGTTGCGATCCAGGACCGACTTTGACGCTTCCTTGGTCTGCGAGGCGCCGGAAAGGTCGGCCATGACAGCCATGACGAACGGCAACTCGATCGTCGTCGGGCTGCCGTAGGTTTCGACGTCGTAGGCGATCTGCACTCGCGGCGCGCGGTTTCTTTCGATGACCTTGGCTTTGCTCTCTGCTGGCATGGTTGTTACCTTTCATCCTTCTGGACCGGCTTCTTGGGATCGGAAACACCGGCAAGCAGCCGGAATTCCTTCAGCCCCGACGGGGCGAGATCTTCCATCAGTTCCACGAAATCCATGTGCACCATCCGCCGCACGCGCCGGGCGAGGTGCGGGATCGGGCTGGACGGCTCGGTGCGGTCGTAGAATTCAACCACGAGATCGAGGCATTTGACGACCTCGTCACGCGAGTAGATCCGGTCAGGCAGGCCGGTGCTGGTTTGCGCAGAGCTTGCCACACTTGCCATCGTCTCGGCTCCATGTCCGTTTCGAGGGGGCGCCGATGCCGGTTGGGACGGCTGCGGGGCAGGCATTGCCGCACCGTTGGCCACGGCGGCAGCGCTGGAATTCCACTCCAGCGTCGTCAGTAAGCGCTGCAGGAACTTCTTCAAATCCGGAACGGCCGCGCCATTGCCGTCGATGTGGGCGTTGAGCGCGGTATCGACCGCATCCAGCGCCGAAATCGCAGCGCGCGCATCGCTCAAAAGGGTGGTGATGGCGTCCACGGCCTGATCGATCTGCGCCGCGCATGCGGTGCGCACCCGGTTCAGCATCTGGTTATGCGCGGCCGTTAGCGCCGCCTTTTCGGCGTTCCCCAGGCCGGAGGCAGCTTCCTGGAGCATGACGCGCTCGTCGAGCGCTGCCTGTTCCAGGTCTCGCCCGCTGATCGGCCCGATCGTGCGCGGTGAGAAGAAGACGGTCTGCCTGAGGTTCGCCAGCAGGCCTTCTTGCCCGTTCTGGAGGTCAAGCAGCGCGTTGATGCGTCGCAGCGCCGCGTCGCGAGGCGCGCCAGCCGGCCGTAAAGCCGGATGCATTGAATCCCAATACTGGTCGAGAGTCTTTGCGATCAGGGTCAGGCCCTGGGCGAGGCCGGCAAGCCTCTCTTCATTGGCCAGCGCGCGCGTGACGATGACCAGAAGGCGCAAATCCCGACCGCGTGAGCGCAATTCTTCCGCTTTTTGGAGGATGGCGGCCCAGTCGACCGAGCTGGCTGACTGCGAAGGCTTGCTGCCGCCGTCGTGCACGACCTTGAGCTGGGCTTCCGTCAGCCGCTCCAGCTCGTGAAAAGCCGGGTCGTTGCGCAAATCCGCTCCCGACGGATTCGCACCGTCCAGAGGATTCAGCCAGAGTGCGAGATCAATCACACGTACCCCCAGCGAGCGGCTCCGCGCCTCATATGTGACGCAACGTTATCATCGGTCCCATGCCACGACAATTGAGCACATGCTCGAAAACCAACAGAAGCTGAATGCTCGGTTATCTTTCAACGAAACCCATGCGGCGATCGGCGGACCGGGTATGTGCAATGGCTCGCGTATTTCGGATTGCAGTTCGGGTTCTTTGCAGGAGTTTGCTAGGCTTGTGTAACCACAAGGTGCCGCGCGGACAGGTCAGAAGGACCGTCTCCTCACACGGCTTTGTCAAGCAGCTGCTTCTGTGGCAGGGTAGGGTCAGCAGATTTCGGGGGCAGGTTCAAATGGAACAGCGCCGGTCGTCGCAGAGTTTCAAGCGCAAGGAACTTGTTGCGAAGCTCAATCCCACGGGGGTGCGCGCCTTCAAGGCCGCCGCGGACACGGCCAAGTTGCGCGGCAACCCGTATGTCGAGCTCGTCCATTTCGTCCAGCAATTGGTGCTGTCCGAGCGCTCGGATGTACAGATGATCGTCGCTGATGCCGGGCTGGATGTCAGCCGGCTGACGGCGGATATGACCCGTGCCGTCGACAAGCTGCCCTACGGCGCGACCTCGGTGGAGGAATTCTCCGATCACATTTTCCACGCCATACAGGAAGGCTGGAACCTGGCCACACTGGAATTCGGGGTCGAGGAGGTGCGCAGCGCGCATATTCTTCTCGCCTGCCTGAAGACACCGGTGCTGGAGGGGCTGGTTTCGAAGATCAGCGCCGAATTCGACAAGATCAATGCTGATGGGGTCATTGCGCGGTTCGCCGATGTCATTGAAAGCTCGCTCGAATCCGGCTCACCGCCCGCGACAGCTGCCGCCGAAACACCGATGAAACGCGGCCCGGGCCGTGACTCGGCGCTCGCCAAATACGCCACCGACCTCACTCAGCGCGCCCGTGATGGCAAGATCGATCCGGTCGTCGGCCGCGATGCGGAGATCCGTCAGATCGTCGACATCTTGATGCGGCGCCGGCAGAACAACCCGATCCTGACAGGCGAGGCGGGTGTCGGCAAGACGGCGGTCGTCGAGGGCTTTGCCTTGCGCATTGCCCAGGGCGACGTGCCGCCGCCGCTTCAGAATGTCAGCGTGCACATGCTCGATGTCGGCCTGATGCAGGCGGGCGCCAGCGTCAAGGGCGAGTTCGAAAAGCGGCTGAAGGCTGTCATCGACGAGGTCCAGGTCTCAGAGACACCGATCATCCTGTTCATCGACGAGGCGCATACACTGATCGGCGCGGGTGGCGCGGCGGGAACCGGCGATGCAGCCAATCTCTTGAAGCCTGCTCTCGCGCGCGGCGAGCTCCGCACCATCGCCGCCACGACGTGGGCCGAATACAAGCAGCACATCGAGAAGGATCCGGCGCTGACCCGTCGGTTCCAGGTGGTCAAGATCGACGAACCTTCCGAATCGGTGGCCGTGCTGATGTTGCGTGGTGTCGCCGGCGTTCTTGAGCAGCACCATCAGGTGCAAATCCTGGACGAGGCGATCGAGGCCTCGGTTTCCCTTTCGCACCGCTACATCCCGGCCAGGCAGCTGCCCGACAAGGCGGTCAGCCTGCTCGACACCGCCTGCGCCCGCGTTGCCATCTCTCAGCACGCGACGCCTGCCGAGGTCGAGGACATCCTGCGCCGTCGCCAGGCACTCGAAGTCGAGAAAGGCATCATTTGCCGCGAGGCGGCGATCGGCATCGAAGTGACGGACCGACAGGCTCGCGTGGAGGCCGGGTTGGCGGAAACCGAGACCACGCTTGCGGCAGCGCAAGCACGCTGGGATCGCGAAAAGGCGCTTGTGGCCGCGATTCTTGACCTTCGTGCCAAACTCCGTGGCAAGGGTATGCCCCTTGACCCGGAGGAGGGGGAGGAAGCCACGGCCGAAGCTCTCGAGGTCCCAGGTGGCGAGGCGCGCAAGACAAAGGCGCTTGCCGCCCAGGAGCCTGCTCCAGCGCGCGATTCCGCAGCTGATCTGGCACGATTGCGCGAACTGACGGCCGAACTTGCCGCCGCGCAGGGCGAGACGCCGTTGATGCTGCCGTCGGTCGACCGCAATGCCGTGGCCGCCGTCGTCCAGGACTGGACCGGCATTCCGACCGGACGCATGCTATCCAGCCAGACTGAGAAGGCGCTCAAGCTGGCCGCCACTTTATCCGAGCGCGTCGTGGGTCAGGACCATGCGATGGAAATGATTGCGCGACGCGTGCAGACCAGCCGCGCCGGCCTTGGCGCGCCGGAAAAGCCGGTCGGCGTGTTCCTGCTTTGCGGCCCCTCCGGCGTCGGCAAGACCGAAACAGCCTTGGCGCTGGCCGAGACGCTCTATGGCGGAGAGCAGAACCTGATTTCGATCAACATGTCCGAATTCCAGGAGGCGCACACGGTCTCGACGCTGAAGGGCGCGCCACCCGGTTATGTTGGCTTTGGCAAGGGCGGCATCCTGACCGAAGCCGTGCGGCGCAAGCCCTATTCGGTGATCCTGCTCGATGAGGTAGAGAAGGCGCATCCGGACGTGCACGAGATCTTCTTCCAGGTCTTCGACAAGGGCATGATGGACGATAGCGAGGGCCGCCGGATCGACTTCAAGAACACGCTGATCCTGCTCACCTCGAATGTCGGGTCCGAGGTCATCATGGATCGCACGAGGAACGGCACCTTGCGTATAGGCCTCGACGATCTGGACACCGGCTTGCGCGGTCCTCTGCTGAAAGTATTTCCTGCCGCTTTTCTCGGGCGCGTGGTGACAATCCCCTACTACCCGCTCTCGGACGAAATGATCGAGGCGATCGCAACACACCAGTTCGCCAAGATCGCGCGGCGTCTCAAAGCAACCAATGAAGCCGAGTTGGTGATCGGCGAGGGTGTCTTGGATATGATCAAAGCGCGCTGCACCGAGATCGAATCCGGCGGGCGCATGATCGACGCCATCCTCACCAACACGCTGCTGCCGGAACTCAGCCGCGGCGTGCTCAATCGCGCGCTCGAGGGCAAGAAGATGACGAAAGTCATCGTCGGGGCCTCGGCGAAAGGATTTACCTACTCTTTCGAATAGAGCCCGATCAGGATTCGCCGTCACGCGTTCGCGCCCACGATCTGGGTCACACGTGCAGCTGGCTGCCCCGTCGTTTCATCGATGCTGACGCGATCCATCCGCTTGTTCGGCCGCGAGGAGGCGACAGGGATTACCAGCCTGATCGCCGGCGTAGCGATGGCATATGAGAGTGACGAGCAGCGAACCGCGCAGGGCGCTCCTGTCGTCGATGGCCTGTGGTCAGAGTGCCGCCGGCGCGAGAGCGCAAATGCGACACGCGTTTCGCCGCCGTCTTCACTCCTGCCTTTGGCAAATCCAGGGATTTGCAGGACGACTGGAGCCCCATAGCGCCTGGACAGCGCCAACATCATGGCCACTATCCCTGGCAGCACGAACAGAATTCCGGCCGCCCTCGGGTCATATAAATCGCCATTGCTGAGTCTCTGGACGGGCAGCAGCGTGAAGTGGTTGAGCGTAACAGGACCATGTCTCGCCGATCCAGCGGAGCCACGAGCCGCCAATGAAGGCGGCGTTCACGACAGCAGCTTTGCGGCTTCCCCGTGCTTGGAAAGTAGCTTCACAGCCGTTCTATCGAACGACACAAAGGTCTCGCCGCCCAACCAAGTGCCTTCATAGGCCATGATACCATTCGCGAAATCGCCCCCTGCGTCCAGCAACGCAAGCCCGGCCTCAACAGCGGGTCGATTCATGACGACGTTTCCGGTATCGAGCAATGCGCGGATTGCGGTCGCGCAGACCGGATGTTCGAAGCCATAGACCCGGCGCAGCACCCACACCAATTCGCACAGGCACGGCAGGCAAACGGCGATCAGCGACGCCTCTTCAGCACCTTGTCTGCTGCGGCGGCTTGCTTTAGATCGTCGCGGACGACGCTCCGGACCAGCACGTTGGTGTCGACGGTGACTTTCACTCCTCGCCCGCCCAACCGGCGGCGGCGGCCTCGTTCATGTCCTCGATCGTGGCGACGTTTTTCGTCTTGCCGGCGAGCAGTCCAAGGAAGCTGTCAATCGTGCCGGTCGGCCGCGCCGCCCGCACCCGCAATTCGCCGCCGGGAAGCTTCTCAAAATCGACCCGTTCTCCCGGCTTGATGCCGAGATGTTGCAGCAAGTCCCGCTTGAGCGTGACTTGGCCCTGAGTGGGCAATTTCCAGAACCCGGACTTGACAGGCAAGCACCCCAGATACGTGCCGCCAAGAGGCGAGGAGTAAAGACAGATGAGGGGGACCTGAGGATGGCGAAATCTTGCCGTCGCCGCGGCAAGGGCCGCGCTGGCCAGATTGATACGGCCCTGACGCAGCCTTGGAGCAAGATCCTGCAGAAGGGTCGCGGGACACAATCGAGCGCGAACTCGACCGGACAGAGGTCAGGGATGGCTCCGATTGGGCAGAGCGCTCCCGAAGATGTCTGCAAAGACAGGTAGTGGAAGCGGCGGAGTTGCCCAAGCGAGGCTCGCCCTGACGGGTTTCCAGAACCTGGCCTAGGCAGGAAACACGTCGCGCGATCCTGATGGACCTCGCACGCGGCCATCCGGCTCGCGTCGCCTGGCGCCGCGACCTGTTCAGGCGGCCCCGGCTGCTGAAGTACGACCCGCGCGGGCCGCTTGCCGGGCGGCGGCGAGGCCGCCCGGGAAGCCGGTGCGATCGCTGTAATCGCGCGGTTTGACGTGGCCGCGAGAATGGCGTGTGGTTACGCCTTGCGCGCCGACGAGGTCGAGCAATGCCACGCCGGCGACTATGGCGAGTGCAAGGCCCACATTGCCGCGCTTCGGATTTTCATGCCGAAACGCGGGCAATAGCGTTGCGATGTCCAGTACATCACCCGCTACCCGGCTCCACATCCCCGCCGGCTTGTCCACCGAAAGCGAGAGTATGCCGCTGCTGATTTCGCGAGTCCCATAAGCCCGGATCAGGCTTTCCTTCCCACTCATACCGAGCGCGCCGGCAACCCTGTCTGCCGCTACGAGTTCGAAGACGCCCAGCGCTATACTGAGCCAGCCTAGCTTGCGCGCGAGACTGTCGGCCGCGCCGATCACGCTCGGGCCGATCTTCAGCACTTTGGGATCGCCAGGCGATCTGCTGATGTTGGTGAGTTTTGCAACCAAGTTCATGACGTTTTTCCTACGGTTTCAGTACCACCTTGATGCAACTGTCCTGCTTGTTGCGGAACACCCGGTACATGTCGGGCCCCTGGTCGAGCCCCACGGTGTGGGTAATGACGAAAGACGGGTCGATTTGACCCTCCTCGATGCGGCGCAGCAGATCGTCCGTCCAGCGGTTCACATGCGTCTGTCCCATGCGGAAGGTGAGCCCCTTGTTCATTGCCTGCCCCATCGGAATTTTGTCCAGCAGACCGCTATAGACACCCGGGATCGAGATCACGCCGGCCGGCCGGCAGACGTAGATCATTTCGCGCAGAACGTGCGGCCGGTCGTTTTCACTCAGCACCATCTGCTTTGCGCGGTCGTAAACGGTGTCCGGCTGGGCGAGCGAAACGTGGCTTTCCATGCCGATGCAGTCGATGCACTTCTCCGGACCCTTGCCGCTGGTGAGCTCGTTCAGCCGTTCGACGACACTCTCCTCAGCGAAGTTGACGGGTATGGCGCCGCCTGCCGCGGCCATCGAAAGCCGTTCCGGCAGGTAATCTATGGCTACGACCTGCCCCGCACCGAGCAGAAGCGCGCTGCGGATCGCCATCTGCCCGACAGGGCCGCAGCCCCACACGGCAACCGTATCGGTGGGCTCTATGTCGCACTGGGCAGCTGCCTGCCATCCCGTGGGGAGGATATCCCCGAGGAAAAGCGCCTGCTCGTCGGTCAGAGTGTCGGGCACCTTGATGTGCGTCGTGTCGGCAAAGGGCACCCGCACATACTCGGCCTGTCCGCCGGGATAGCCGCCGGTCAGATGGGTGTAGCCGAACAATCCCGCCGTCGCGTGCCCGAACACCTTCTCGGCAAGGTTCTTCTTGCGATTCGTGCGTTCGCAAACGGAGAAATTCTGCCGCTTGCACTGGTCGCACTGACCGCAAATGATGGTGAAGGGTACGACGATGCGGTCCCCCTTTTTGAGAGCGCCGTTGACCCCCGAGCCTATCTCGACGACTTCTCCCATCATCTCGTGACCCATGATGTCGCCGGGCAGCATGGCCGGCACAAAGTTGTGGTACAGATGGAGATCGGAGCCGCAGATCGCACAACTCGTCACCTTGACGATCGCGTCGCGTTCATCCTCAATCTCGGGATCGGAAACCTCGTCGCAGCGTATGTCTTCCTTGCCGTGCCAGACCAACGCTCGCATAGGTCGCTCCTCTATTCGCCAGGTCCTTATGGCGGGCTCACGCCTCTCCGAAGCGAGCCGCTGCAGTTCGGTTGGTCGACTGTGCCCGCTGCCGTCCAACCTCGACGGTCGTTCTATGTTCCGGGACAAGGACGAATCTTTCGCTTGTGCCGGCCGGAGACCGGCGCCTGCGCCAAATCATCGCCTAATGTTCCCGTTGGGCCGCTTGCAGTCAGCTGGCAGGCTCATGGCGGCTTTAGACTGCGGTGGCGAAGCCTGGGATAATAATCTGGATTTCCATCGGGGAGCCCAGCTTCGGCCCGACCATGATCGATTCAATTGTCCAGAAGCAGCTTCAGGGTGTGATCCTGCGGGAGTGGAGGGTTTAAAGTTCAACAAAAGCGTTCCCGGCACACCTGACCTCCCGACGCCAAGGATGCCTAAAGTCGCGCGTTAACGGTCCCGTTTTCGAATAGGGAGGCTCGGGGGCTGGCCTGAAACAAAAGTATGGCCGTTACTCTATTTCATTAAGCCGGCAGCGCGAAGAGCGTCTTCGATAATCTGACCAGGGCCGGCGTCCGAGCCGCTCGGCGGCTGGAACGGCGGGTGCGCGACCGCCAAAGGGGAGTGTCGCGCCGATCTCGTCGATGGATGGGCGTCTGGCGACTGGCCCTCAGTGCCGGCTAGTCCCCAAAACCGGGAGATAAGCGAAGTGGATGATATGCCGGTGTCGATCATAAAAGATCCGCCGTCACTCAAGCCGTCTGCCGAGTCCACAGGTGTCCCGTGCGCCATACCTGGGATGAGGTAGGATTCGACGACTTCCTGATTCGTAGCATCCCTCCAAACGTCGCGGCGATAGCCCTGCCGCTCCGCGGTGTCGGCTTGAGCTTCACTTTGTCCATGAAGTGCAAGCCATTGCCGGACGAGTTGGTCGGAATTGACGGGACTGACCGTCGTGTCGGCGCTTCCATGCCAGACGGAGAGCTTCGGCCACGGTCCGGAGTGACCGGACGCCTGCTTGACTGCCGACGCCAACTGCTTCGCGGTTGGGCCGCCATGACCTCGCATACGGTCGAATGCCTGCGGCAAGGTAGTGGCGCTGCCATAGGGTAGACCAGCTATGATGGCCCCGCCCGCAAAGACTTCCGGATAAGTGGCCAGCATCGCGGCGGCCATTGCCCCCCCAGCGGAAAGTCCGGTGACGAAGATCCCAGTCCGGTCCACATCGTTTGCGATGACTACGGCCTCTATCATTTGCCGGATCGAAAGTGCCTCACCCGAGCCTCTTCGGGTGTCGTCTGGGGCGAACCAGTTGAAACAAAGATTGGCATTGTTGCTACGCTGCTGTTCTGGATAGAGCACGGCAAAGCCCTTGCGATCTGCCATCCTCGACCAGCCCGTGCCGCGGTCATAGGACACAGCCGACTGCGTGCAGCCATGGAGAGCAACGACCAGAGGTGCATCCGCTGCGAGGTCCTTGGGGCGGTATGTCCAGCCCCGCAACCGTCCTGGGTTGGACCCGAACGCCTGAAGTTCGGAAAATCGATCCCTTCCGACGTCACCGGCCACGACCGAGTTGCTTTGCTTTCGCCGAGCAGCCAAGCGTGCGACGGTATCGGCGAGACTTCTCATGTCGGCATCCTTTTGCGTGAAATCCAAAGCAGATCAAATACCGGAACGCCGCCTTTCCAAGTTGGTTGCTGCGCTGCAGCATAAATACCTGCCTATGCGAACAGGGTTTCTCCTGCGCATCCATTCTGGCGAACACACCTCGCCTTGGGGCCGGAGCGGGCGCGGTAATGACGGCACATTCAGGTCATGTGCAACCATCCTCGGCTCGCCGCATGCGAAGAGAGCGGTCCGGGCGGCCGGTGACCTTGTCCTCTGAGGTCCTGCGAACGGATCGCGGCTACTACTCTGCCAACGAGAAGATGCATCCCTATCCGGCGAGGCAGCGCGACTATCGGATTTCCTCGCGCTTCGACCAGTCGCTGCCGGTCCTGGTGTCGGCCCGGGCGCCATCCCAATCGAGGATCAGCTGGGTGCGGAACCCGTCATACTTGATCGCGTGGATCCAGTCGTCGCCCGATCAAGAGCACGGCGGAACAAACGACAATCGGCCCTCGCCGGCATGCTGAGAGCCGCTTCCGTTCCGTTAGCGCGCGCTGAAATACTTCGGGAACCTTCCGCACGGTCCGCTGTTCGTCGGCAAGGAGGTCCATGAAGTGCGAAACCTGACGGCAGAGCAGTCGCGAGCAGCAAGAGCGCTATTGAACTGGTCGCGAGTGCGGCTTGGCGCCAAGTGCAATCTTAGCGAAGCGACGATCAGCGAATTTGAAAACGGGGTAAGGAAACCGCATCCCCGCACTGTCGCCGCCTTGCTCCTGGCTTTCGAAGGAGCGGGAATTGTCTTTCCCGCCGAAGGGGGCCCATTACTAGCGCGCTCTGAAGGGCAGACTAGTCGCCGGACCGGCAATAGAACGTGGCGCCGCCGGCAGACAAATCGCGCGGCGGAATGAAGAAAACTCCACATATCGATGAGGGAAAAGTGAGGGTGAACTTTGGCATTTCCTAAAGGAAGGGACCGCCACGGAAGTGCTCATGCCGTCCGACAAACGTAAGCGAAGGTTCGCTTTTCGCCCTTGGTCTCCGTGACACGCACCCAGCTTTCCTCCTGGCGCCTGACAGGCTGGCCGATGTGTGCCCCTGCCGCTTTGAAGGGAAGCTGTGCGATGACCATGCTCGAAGACACAGCCGATCCGGCGGCCATGATCTCACCCGATACTGCGGCACCTCGCGCCCCCTTGCCACCAACCGCCAGTCAATTAGCTGTAGCTAAAAGAGTTCCGGAACTGCATACTGCATGCGCGACGCAACAAAGCTACCACTTTGCAACCTCATCGGAATGCGGCGACGATGACGAAGTATCAGGTCAAAGAGATCTACAGCAATACAGTCGTGTCATCTGGCGCTGTCGTGGAGAGCGATCCTATGAAAGCCGCCGGGGCCGCCGCCGGACAACAAAGAGTGTCGCCAAGAGCACTGCAGGATCATTGGTTCCGGGTGGTCGATGAAGAGAAAGCCACCGTGTATGAGTACAGCTTGGTCGGACCTGACGAACGTCCAGACCTCTTGGAATGGAGTGAGCACTCCGACTTCGGTCCTCCGATTCATGGCAAGGTGCACGGACCTGAGCTCACCAACGAGGGCGATCACTTCTACAACTGTCCCGCATGCGGTCAGCCCGTCGATCAGCGCGATTTGGGCCAAGTCTTCTGGCATGAAGTGCCCGGCCATGAGCCGCTGGAGCGAAGCCCGAGGCGAAGGTGATGGCGGGATGTTGCTTGCCCCATGACAACGCCTTCACACCTTGGGCCGCCCATCAAGTGCAAGCCGCACGAGCCCTCCGACGAGGGCGACCATTTCTATAGTGCAAGATCTGCGGACAGCCGGTCGACATGCTCGATTTGCATCAGGCGATGTGGCACGAGCAGCCGAGGCATGAGCGGCTGAAGCCCGAAGTAGTCAAAGACCCATGAACCGAAAAGCGCAGTGTACGGCTACTCAGTCAAACCGGGACCAAAACGCACTATAGCATCGAGGATCGTGCGGTAGAGGCTGTCGACATCCTCATCGATCTCTACCCGCTTGATACCGATCGCCTTGGCATCGGCGATCAGCTTGTGCGTGAGTTCATCAATCGAGATGACGTCGGCCGTAGCGTTCTCAGGGACGTTGTTCGCGATCCATTGTTTTAGGAACATGATGCCGCGCGTGCTCATTCCGACACAAGTCGCGCGGGGATATTAGTTCCGCTCATGGTGCCCCGCGCGCGCCGGCGGTCTTCGGGTCCCGTGCTATCATTGCCGGCTCGCTTGTCGATCGCCGCCTGCAAACGTGCCGCGGCCACAAGGATGCTATCCGATGTTGGTTTAACGGGATCATGCTGGGTCGTAGCTGGACTAACATTGTTATCCGAAATGTCCCCGCTCGCCGGCGACCGGAATCAAAGCGGGATATTTACGATCTCCACTGGTTGGATCGCGCATTGCGACTGCTTTCCAAGCTCATCTCCCCCAAATTGTTCGCGCTGTAACAGTTATCGTGACCTTACGGCTGCCAGGGGTTTTGATGCTACCGCAGATGTCGCGAATAGCCAAGGGAACGCTCGCTACTCTTCCTCGCCACAGGCGCCGTTAGAGAGATTGATCAATGCGGCGCGGTCACAGATCTCAAGCGCCACGCTGGTCTAATGGAACCGTTTCGGGCGGATGCGCATTGATGGTCCAGTTCAACGGAGGGCAGCGCAGTGTCCATCATCGGCAACATCACCGGCATTTTCTCCTCGAACGAGGAGGCCACGAAAAAGGCGCCTGCTAAGAAGGCAGCGACGAAGAAAGCAGCGACTGCGAAGGCGAGCACGGCCAAGAAGACTGGAGCTGCCCCAGCTATGGCAGCCCACTCAAAGGACTCCGCGGCCAGGGGTAGATCTGGTCAGCCCAAATCGGCCACCAAGAAAAAAGCGGCTGCCCCTTGAGTTCAAAGGAGCCCCGCTCGGCGGGGTTTCTTGTGATGGCTTGGGAGCTGAATGGAAAAGACATTCGCAAGGATCGCTAACGCTGTCGCTCGCGGGGCAGGTCGTCCGATCACCTTCATCCTTTGCATGGCTTTGATCGCGGTCTGGGGCTTTTCGGGACCTTTCCTCGGTTTTTCGGAAACCTGGCAGCTCATCATCAACACCTCGACGACGATCATCACCTTCCTGATGGTTTTCCTTATCCAGAATACGCAGAATCGAGATGGGGCAGCGGTACAGGCAAAGCTTGACGAACTGGTGCGCGTGAGCGCGGGCAAGAACAGCTTCATCGGGATAGATCATTTAACGGCGGCCGAGGTCGAAGAGATCCGGTCTACCTGCGAGGCCGCAGTTGCCCGCTCCCAATCCTCGGAACCGGCAGGCAAGAGGGACAAGGAAGAGAAATGTCGCCAACCGCAAGCTCAAAACACCTGAGGGGCACCGAAGAGAAACGGCACTAGAGCCGCTCCCCATTCACGGGTTGAATAAATTCCTGCTGGCGAGCCCGATATCTTTTGCAGATCGAGGCGGGCGAACTTGAGCTCGCAGAACATATTCAGGCCGTTCTCCGATCGACAACGTGGACTGGATGATCACCGGCAGGCGGAGGTCAGCTACTGAATGGCTGGTATGCGCCCCTCATCTCAGCCGCACAGATCGGCTTTGCCACTCCTTGGCAGCAGACATCGCCACCGAATACCGGACGCCCTGAAGTCCGGCCAAAATTTTGATGCGGACTCAGGCACTCAAACGCCGTTCCCGGAGCACCTAGCTACACAGCTTTGGGTCTGCCCTTCTTGGAACTCACGCCTGGAATTCAGCTGAAATCGCATGCGTGACCAGCTTTCGGTCAATTCGGCAATCACCCGTTCAGATCTCAACCCAAGTCAAAGATCGAGTAAAACTGAGCCTTGAGCGCGGCTGCAACAGGCCAGGACAAAGCCCGCTGACTTTTCTTCGGACGTAAGTCCGCCAAGATCCTGCATCGCAACTTCGCCCGAGAGCTTGGCAATCCGGCACGCACCGCAAATTCCCTGCTGACAGCCGGTCGGAACATAGACACCACAGTTGCGCGCCGCCTCCAGCAGGGTCTCTCCGGGTGCGCAACGATGCTCCAATCCGGAACGGGCGAAATGGACCGAGGACGAAACCGCAGAGGCCACATCCGGAGCAGCACCGCCCAGGGCGCCCCCGAAGCTCTCCTCATGATAACCCCGGGGGTCAACGCCTGCCTGGCCAAGACCGTCTCGCAGCGCCTTCATGTACTGTTCGGGGCCGCAGGCGTAGACCGTGCGCTCGCGAAGATCGGGGACTAGGCGCAGGAGCAAGGGGCCGTCCATGCGGCCCGTCGGTCCTGCCCAGGAGGGATCTGCCCTGGAACAGACGCATGTCACGCTCAGGTTGCGGAATCGGGCAGCGAGCGCATCGAGTTCCGACCTGAAAATGAGATCTCGCGGCGACCGGGCACTGTAAATGAGGCACAGGTCCAGATCGGAAGCTCTGTCCGTCAGGGTTCGCAGCATAGACATAAGAGGCGTGATCCCGCTGCCGCCCGCAAGAAAGAGAGGCTTTTCGCCTGGCAAGCCGTCAAGTTTGAACGAGCCCCGCGGGCCTTCAATCTTGATTTCGTCGCCCGCCCGCAGATTCTCGTGGATCCAATTGGAAACGAGCCCGCCTGGTGTCCGCTTGACCGTAATGTGCAGGTCGAGCGGACGTGTTGGTGGCGACGAAACGGAATAGGACCGGGCCACCACAACGCCATCGATCGCGAGGTGAAGGACCACGTATTGCCCCGCATTGAAGCAGAACATGCAATCTGAGGCGGCCGAGAACACAAAGGTCTTCACGTCGTGCGTCTCGTCGATGACCGCACGGCAGAGCATTGCCTGTGGCGATGCGTCGGCCCATTGCCGCTGCCGCATCGGTGCGAAAAAATCGGAAGCCGGAAACGAAGTATGTGCGTTCATGTTTGGCTCTCAATGACGCGCCAAACATGGCAGCCGCAGGCTGTCCGGAACAGTGGGTTGAGCCCAGCTTTTTAATCGGGAATTTCGATCTACGTCTCGAGCGACATCACCGCCAGCTGCAGCGCACGAAGCCCTTTGCGGATGATCGGCTCATGCTTGCGCCGGGCGAGCATGGCCGTATGGACGGGCTGGTAGAGCGTCGGTGCGCCGTCGACCAGGAAGGACGGGCACTCGGCGGTAAACCTGCGGGCATCGTCGTTGCGCATGTAACAACTCCCCCCGGTTCGCCGCAGCATGGCTTCGGCCAGGCTCTCGGATCCCATGGAAAGGCGGGAAATTGCCAACGAAGGGATCAGCTCGGAATGGGTTTTCTCAAGGACGACGGTGTAGCCCGGCCGAATGTAGCTGTCGGGATCGACCTCCGACATCGTCCTGGCAAAGGTCGAGACCATCACATACTCCTCGACCATAAGGTGCTCATAAGCAATTTCGGGAAGATAGCGGGGGGCGTAGAGCACGGCTATGTCCAGATTTCCCATGCTGAGATCGGTCACCATCTGGTTGGAGTAGTCGGATTCCACATGGATCGAGGCTTTGGGAAGGGCTTGACAGAGCGCCTCCACCCACCCAGGCAGCACTGAGCGTGTCATGCCAACCTGCGCGGCCACGCGAAGGGTTCCTTCGAACCGGTTGAACGCGCGCACGTCGTGACGCGCCTGCGACCAGGTCGACAGCATCGCCCGCGCGTAGGCTTCGAAACGTCGTCCCGCCGCGGTCGGTTCAGCGCCGGCGCGACCACGATGGAAGAGCTCCGATCCTACCGCGCTTTCGAGGCTCTTGATCCGGCTGCTTACCGTCGACTGCGTAATGTTGAGCCGGTCGGCAGTCCGGTTGAAGTTCCGGGACTCGATGATGTCCAGGAACGTCTCAATGTGGTCCAGCTGCACGGACAAACCCCCAATCGAAAAACCCGATCATTACCCAGAGATCATTGGCTTGATCCGGCAATTGTCAAGGCGGAAGCTAGGCGAGCTAAACGGCAAGTAAAGCCGCGGTCTGGAGAGGGAGCGAAAGCTAAAGTGTTTATCGTCGACTGCGATTGTCACAACTACTGGTCCAGCGCCACGGTATTGGAACCGTATCTTTCCGGGATCTGGAAGGACATGTTCATCGAGGGCGAGAAGACCGGCCCCAGGGGGTCTTTCCCGCATGGCCATCGCCCCTGGTTCCATCCGCAGGATTTCTCCCGGAAGGATGTGCGACCCGAGACCGAAGCCGACAACTACCGGATCATGAAGGAAAAACACCTCGACAAATATAATGTCGGCGTGGCGATCCTCACCGGGGACGAGCCTATAGAAGCCTCGACTCTCGCAAACCCCTATTACGCCAGTGCGCTGGTCAGTGCCTACAATGACTATCAGATCGCCGAGTGGTTGCCGAAAGACAACCGCTTCATGGGTTCCATCATCATTGCGCCTCAGGATCCGAAGCTGGCGGCCGCCGAGATCCGTCGGCTCGGCACTCACCCCCGCATGGTCCAGGTTCTAGCCTCCCAAGGCTCCGTGAAGCCGTATGGTGATCCCTTCTACCACCCGATCTACGAAGCCTGTGCGGAGATGGGATTGCCGTTTGCCATTCACCTGGGCGGCCACGGTGGTGTCAACTGGAACGCCGTCGCGCCTGCCCCCACGACCTTCTTCTGGGAAACGCACGCCATCCTGCACATGTCGGCGATCAGTCACGTCGCCAGCATGATCGCTCACGGGGTGTTCGAGAAATGGCCAGAACTCTACTTCGTCGTAGTCGAATGCGGCGTCGCCTGGGTGCCGACGGTGCTATGGCGCCTCGACGCCGACTACAAGGCGCTGCGCAAGGAAACACCATGGCTGAAGATGCTGCCATCGGAGTACTGCCGCCGTAACATACGCTTCTCCACACAGCCGCTGGAGCAGCCGGCCAACGTGCAGCATCTCTGGTCCATCCTGGAAGCCATGGACGGCGAGAACACGCTGATGTTTGCGTCGGACTATCCGCATTGGGACTATGACGACGCCAACACGCTGCACATCCCGCCAGCCTGGAGAACGAAGGTGATGGGTCAGAATGCGCTGGACGTCTACAAGCGCATTCCTGCCATCCTAACCGCGAATGCTGCCTGACGGAGCAGAACATGGCCGAGAAAACCTACATATGCCGCGTCGACGAGATCAAGGCCGGGACACCCGTCATTGCCAAGGTCAGGAGCCTTTCGGTGGGCGTGTTCCGCATCGGAGAGAGCTTCCATGCGCTGCTCAACATCTGTCCGCATCGCGGCGCGCCGCTCTGTGAGGGGCCGCAATGCGGGACGACCGCGCCTGTCGAGGAAGCCCGCTTCATCTATCATCGAGAAAACGAGATCGTGCGCTGCGCCTGGCATGGCTGGGAGTTCGACATCAAGACGGGTTCGGCGCTGGTCGATCCCACTGTGCGTGCGCGGACGTTTCCCGTCATGGTGGAGGACGGCAACATCTATGTGACCGCCTGATCTGGCAGACGGGAGGCAAATCGACGAAGGACCAGAACGGCGGAGAAGGAGCACTTACGCATCGCGTGCTTGACGACGGTTGAAAAAAGAACGCGGAAAATCCGCAATGGGAGAACGGCAATGTCGGAATCAGAGTACAAACTGCGCATCGCGAAAGGTCTTATCGGGAGCGGCAAGGTTTCGCGGCGTGACTTCATCCATCTAGGATTGGCGGCAGGCCTGACCGTCGTCGCAGCAGATCAGCTCTTTGTCACTGCGGCACGAGCAGAACCGCAGCAAGGCGGTTTCGCAAAGCTCGGCATGGCGCATGGAGCGACGACAGATTCTATTGATCCGGCTGGGTATCCCGACACTTTCTCCCAAACCGCCTTTTCAGGCGCTATGTCGAACAGCCTGACCGAGGTGGATGCGAAGGGCGGCATACAGCCGGACCTGGCAGAAAGCTTCGAATCTTCTAATGGCGCCAAGACGTGGGTCTTCAAGCTACGCAAGGGCGCGACCTTCCACAATGGCAAGAGCGTGACGGCAGACGACGTCGTGACCTCTATGCGGTATCACATGGGCGCCGACACCAAATCTGCGGCGAAGCCTCTGCTTGCGTCTGTGAAGGACATTAAGGCGGACGGGCCAGAAACGGTTGTATTCACACTCGAAAGCGGCAACGCCGATTTCCCCTACATTATGAGCGATTATCATCTCGTGATCATGCCGAGCGTTGACGGGAAAGCGGATTGGGCATCAGGGGCCCGAACCGGCGCATTCGTGCTCGAGAATTTTCAGCCTGGCGTCTCGGCCAAGCTCAAGCGCAATCCGAATTATTTCAAGAACGGCAAGCCTTACCTGGATGAGGTGGAGTTCGTCGCCATTACGGATTTGGCCGCACGCATGGCTGCGCTCTCGACCGGGGAAGTGGATTACATTGGCCGCGCCGACCTGAAAACACTCGGCATGTTGAAGCGCAATCCCAAAATCGACATCATCGAGATCACCGGCTACGGGCATTATACTTTGCCGATGAATGTCACCATGGCGCCTTTCGACAATCCGGATGTGCGCATGGCAATGAAATGGGCGATCAACCGACAAGAGATCGCCGACAAGATCTTCCTTGGACATGCTACCGTTGCCAATGACGATCCAATCGCGCCGGCCATCAAGTTTTACAAGAACCCGGAGCCGCAACACAGTTTCGATCCCGACAAGGCGCGCCATTATCTGAAGAAGGCGGGGCTGGAAAAGCTGAAGGTCGATCTCTCGGTCGCAGATGCGGCTTTCGCAGGTGCAGTAGACGCGGCCGCACTCATTCGCGAGACGGCCGCACAGTGCGGCATCGAGGTCAATGTCGTGCGCGAAGCGGAGGACGCCTATTGGGACAACGTCTGGCTCAAGAAGCCCTGGTGCGCTTCCTATTGGAGCGGTCGCGCCACCGCCGACTGGATGTTCACGCAAGCCTTCGCAGCCGAATCCAGCTGGAACGAGTCGTTCTGGAAGAATCCACGCTTCAACGAATTGCTTGTCCAAGCCCGAGCCGAGACGGATGACGCCAAGCGCGCCGCCATGTATGCCGAAATGCAGCAGCTGACCCATGATGATGGCGGTACTATCGTGCTGGTGTTCAACAACTTTGTCAGCGCCAAATCCAAGAAACTCGCCCATGGCGATGTGGCGCCAAATTGGGAAAATGACGGACTGAAGATGGCCGAGCGCTGGTGGATGGCTGTAGCATAGGGTGTTTGCCAAGCGCGCCGCCCGCACCGCGGACGGCGCGCTCTTGGGACTGCGCGCATGCGTGTGAATCCGGTCGCAAAAACGGTTATGCAACGGTTAGGCCTCGGCCTGATCACGTTGTTCGTCGTTTCCATCATCATCTTTTCGGCGATCGCAATGCTGCCTGGCGACTTCGCCAAGGCGACGCTCGGTCAAGCCGCTACCCCCGAAACAGTCGCGGCCCTTCAACACGAGATCGGCCTCGATCGCCCGCCAATCGAGCGCTACTTCAGCTGGATTGGTAAGATGGCACAGGGTGATTTTGGTTCCTCCTTCGCCAGCCGGACCGGCTACCGGCGAACGGTCGCGGAGATCATCGCACCACGTCTCTACAACACCATGTTCCTGGCGGTAATGACCGCGCTGGTCGCGGTGCCGCTGGCGTTGGGGTTGGGTATTCTTGCGGCCCTCTACCGCAACAGCTGGTTCGATCGGCTTGTAAACACGGTGACACTTACGACAATTTCGTTCCCTGAATTCTTCGTCGCCTACATGCTCGCCTTCCTGATCATCTCGCGCGACACGTTCGCCGGCACCGATCTCGCACAGTCTTTACCCGTCTGGCTCGCAGCTTCGATCGACTGGACCTTGAACGTCGTACCTAAGTTCCCGACCCTGGCGAATATCAGCGACCAGACGCCGTTTTGGGAGCATGTCTGGCGTGCGGCTCTGCCGTCCATCACGCTTACACTCGTCATCGTCGCTCACATGATGCGAATGACGCGCGCGGCGATCATCAACATGCTTTCAAGCCCCTATATCGACATGGCTCGGTTGAAGGGAATGACGCCAATGGTGGTCGTGCTCCGGCACGCTTTGCCAAACGCCTGGGCCCCGATCGTGACGGTTGTCGCCTTCAATCTTGCCTACCTCATCGTCGGCGTCGTGGTCGTAGAGGTAGTGTTCGTCTACCCCGGCGTCGGCCAACTGATGGTCGATGCCGTGAAATCGAGGGACGTACCAGTCGTGCAAGCCTGCGCCCTTGTCTTCGCCGCCACCTACATCCTGCTCAATCTGATCGCCGATATCATTTCGATCGCCACCAATCCGAGGCTTTTGCACCCAAGATGACAAGTGCGGAGCCCCTCATCCAGACCACGAGAGCGCCCAGGGTAAGGCGCACACGCCGATCTCGGATGAGGATAGCGCTGAAGAAGGCGCCGCTCAGTGCCTGGTTCGGCATGGTTGTAACCCTCTGCTACGTTCTGGTCGCTCTATTTGCGCCTCTCATCGCTCCTTATCGAGAGACGCAGGTCTTTAGCGAGGCATTCGCCCCGTGGAGCCACGAGTTTATGTTCGGGACTGACCAGCTCGGTCGCGACATGCTCACTCGACTCATCTACGGGGCTCGCAACACGATCGGCATCGCCGTCACCACAACTATCATATCCTTTGCAGCGGGTGTGACGCTCGGCCTGCTGGCGGCAATGTACCGGGGGTGGCCAGACCAGATATTGTCACGTGCTGTGGACGTGTTGATGTCGATCCCAAGCCTGATTTTTGCGCTGATGCTGCTTTCGATATTCGGCTCTTCGATAACCAGTCTCGTCTTGATCATCGCATTGCTGGATTCCACACGCGTGTTTCGTCTGGCGCGCGCCGTTGGCCTGAACGTAGTGGTTATGGAGTATGTCGAGGTCGCGCAATTGCGCGGCGAAGGTCCCGCATGGATTCTCCGCAAGGAAATCCTGCCCAACATCCTGCCGCCGCTCATCGCGGAATTTGGCCTGCGATTCTGCTTTGTGTTTCTGACCATCGCGGCATTGTCGTTCCTGGGCGTCGGCATACAGCCGCCATCGGCTGACTGGGGGTCGATGGTGCGGGAAAACGCAACACTGATCACCTATGGCGATGTCACGCCGCTGCTGCCGGCCGGCGCCATTGCCCTCCTGACGGTAGCGGTGAACTTCGTCGTGGACTGGTTGCTACATTCAACCAGCGGACTTCGTGATGAAAAGTAGCAGTGCCACGGCGCGCGAAAAGGGAACAGATCTTCTCAAGGTCCGGGACCTCCACGTTGAAGGCTTCTCGGACGAGCGCTGGCACCCGATTGTTCGGGGCGTCGATCTCTCGCTTAAACGCGGAGAAGTGCTTGGCCTGATCGGCGAATCCGGCGCCGGGAAGTCGACCATCGGCCTTGCGGCAATGGGTTATGCCAAGCCGGGGTGCCGTATTAGCCAGGGCTCGGTGCTGTTCGACGGTGCCGATCTTTTGTCAATGAGCGAAGCCCGCCGTCGGCGGCTCCGGGGCTCCCGCATCGCCTATGTGGCGCAAAGCGCAGCCGCCTGGTTCAACCCGGCTCACCGGCTCCTCGATCAAACCGTGGAAACGGCAGTTGCGCACGGGATCGCCAGCAGAGACAAGGCCAATCGCGACGCTATTGAGCTTTATCGACGCCTCCAGCTTCCAGAACCTGAGACCATCGGCTTCCGGTATCCGCATCAGGTGTCCGGTGGTCAGTTGCAGCGAGCCATGACGGCCATGGCCATGGCTTGCCGGCCCGACCTGATCGTGTTCGATGAGCCGACCACTGCGCTCGATGTGACGACGCAAGTGGAGGTCCTGGCCTCGATCCGCAGGATTGTCGAGGAATTCAACACAGCAGCGATCTATGTGACGCACGATCTGGCGGTGGTGGCGCAGATGGCGGACCGGATTATGGTCTTGCAACACGGACAGACTGTTGAGGAAGCCGATACGCGACAGATGCTTACGGCTCCTACCCAAGAATACACTCGGACCCTCTGGGCCGTGCGCAAGCTTGCGAAGCCGGAGATTCGGACCCAGGATCATCTACTGACCATCGACAACGTCACCGCGGCCTACTCTGGAAGGGTTAAGGTGCTCCTTGATGTGTCCATCAAGGTTCCGCGCGGCCGGACGGTAGCAGTCGTGGGCGAATCAGGGTCGGGGAAATCGACGCTCGCGCGCGTCGTTACCGGTTTGCTGCCTGCGATGTCCGGATCGATGTCATTTGATGGCAAGCCGCTTGCCCTCTTCTTGAAAGGACGTTCGAAAGACCTGCTGCGCCGCATCCAAATGGTCTATCAGTCGCCGGACAGCGCCCTTAACCCTCGCCAGACTGTGGAGGAGATAATTTCGCGTCCGCTCGAGTTCTACTTAGGCTTGAAGGGGCAGCAGCGCGACCAGCGGGTCGGCGAGCTCATGCACATGATCGAGATGGACGAAAGCTTCCTCGACAGACTGCCCGGTGAATTGTCCGGTGGCCAGAAGCAGCGGATCTGCATAGCCCGCGCGCTCGCTGCCAATCCGGAGCTCATCATTTGTGACGAGGTCACCTCGGCACTGGATCAGATTGTGCAGGAAGAAATCTTGAAGCTCCTGATGCGCCTGCAGCACGAACTCGGCATCAGCTACATCTTCATTACCCACGATATCGCGACGGTAAGAGCGATTGCTGACGAGGTCGTGGTTATGCACAAAGGTCAGGTGGTGGAGCAGGGTTTGAAAACCGAGATACTGACGCCACCCCACGCAGCCTACACCGAACTGCTTCTCTCCTCGGTGCCGCAGATGGATCCGGACTGGCTCACGGGCCTGCTTGCTCGACGGGACCCAATTTTCAAATAGCAATAGAAGCGGTACCGGCATTCGCCGACTATCTTCCGGTTCTCTGTTAGCCGAAACTCAGGGGCCATCTTCGAGCTAAGGGTTGTCGCGCCAACGGTCCCCTTCGACGCCCTTAGGAACGCGTGGTCCCGTCTTCCGTTGACTGCGATGCCATCCACCTTGATACGCAGAACGGAGTACGATCCGGACAGACGGATCCTCTCTGTATGGCTAATGACCAGCGACAAGCGTTATGACTTCGAGGATGTACCGCCCGAAACCTTTGATGCATTTCGATCCGCCTTCGCCAAGGGGCGGTACTTCAACAGCCACATCCGCAACCATTTCCGTTACCGCCGAAGCGACAGCTAACAGGCTTCAAGCGTATCCTATCTAGGGGGCGGCTTGCCACGCCTGCCTTCCATGAGTGACCGTCCGCAAGGCCCCCATGTTCGTCATTCAGAGGGGAGGTGGGTCCAACCAGGCCGGAGCCAACAACCTCGCAGGATGTTCGGCAAACGCGAATTGCGAGCCTGCGGTGGGCGGTCAGGGCGGCGCGCTAAATAGCTAATGATCCACTTGTAGTGCCTCTAGTTCGCCAGATCCACCATGCGGGATCATACGAAGGATATGGGTTGGCTAATCATCCAGTAAGCCATTGGTTTATGCGACCAGCATTCTTCCACTTCGTTGCTGTTGCGGGGAGGCGGCCTCATGTCGGCTTGTCCACCAGGGGTGTGCTCCTCGTAGGGGCCTTATAGGCGTTCACCAGCCTGACGACAGCGGCATCGACCGTGACCGGAGTGCCGAGGTTCACGGTTACACGGTTTTCCTGGATTTGGGTGACGTTGCCGATCAACTCGATGTGCTGTCCCTTCTGCAGCTTTGTTGTTTGGTCCACGACCGAGTGGGGTTGCCCATAGGAGGGTATGGAAACGCTCACCCGGTCCTCGGTGACACGCTTGCGCACTGTCGCGGTGATTACGACCTCGTCGCCGATGTTAATGCCCTTTGCCATTCCCATGATTCTGGGGCGGCCAACGGCTTCGTCAAGCGAGCGGTAATGTGTCACGGCGCAGAGGAACAAACGACCGCGCGGCCATGCCTGGAAGGCATGGCGCCTCCTATCATTTGAATTGCAGCTGAGGACCGAGAATCTGCGTACCGGCATGTATGAAGGCTGCCCACCGCAGGCGATCGGACTTGGCGCTGCCACGTTCACTGCGCCCTTTTGGGTGGCGGAGTGGGGTGCGAAGTACGGGTGCCAACAACTCCTCCGCCGTCGCTGGAACCTTTTTCAGCGGCGCGGATTCCTCTGCATGACAAAAACCCCTGAAGTTGCCCCACCCCTTCTCGCCGAGACCAGCCCCGACCGACCTGTCAATTGCGAAGTCGCTCTGGAAACTGCCTTCGCGGCCCTTGTCGCCACCTCCACCGCCCAGGGGTGGACTCCGGAAGAGACGGCGGAGACGCTGTACAAGCTCGCTGTTGAGCATCTCGAACAGCTCAAGGCCACAGCGGCCTAATCGCTCCGGCCCCCGTCGGACTGTCATCCCGGCTCGGCCGCCGAACCTCAACGGTAAGCAAATGCCAGCATTGTCGTGCCCCATCCGATAACAGGCAGGACAGACGAAACAACGTTACGGTACCGGCAAGCCTGTCCGAAAATCGGGTGTCACCGGAAGCGAGCGCTTATGAGCGGTGCTGAAATACGCATCAAGGATACGCCTTCGCGCCGCCTCGTTGATTTCCTTACCTTCGAGGAAATCGTCGATCTGATCATATGTGATCCCATATGCATCTTCGTCAGGACGAAGTGGGACAAGGTTCTCCAAATCTGCGGTCGGCACCTTGTTGACAAGTTCGGACGGAGCGCCCAGATGCGCTGCCAGGGCGCGCACCCTGCGTTTGTTTAGCCCGGAAAGGGGAAGGACGTCAGCGGCGCCGTCGCCGAATTTGGTGAAGAAGCCCATCATTGCCTCGGCCGCATGATCGGTGCCTATGACCAGTCCTCGGCTGCCAGCAGCGAGCGCGAATTGGGCAATCATGCGCTGGCGGGCCTTGATGTTGCCCAGCACGAAATCCTCCCGATGGGCATCCCCGAGTTCCACGCCAGCCACCTTGATCGAGTCAAGCATTGCGTCGGCCGCCGGTTTGATGTCGAGTCTGTGCACTTCGTCCGCCCCAATGGTGTCGAGTGCTCGCTGAGCGTCCCTCTCGTCGGCCTGTGTGCCGTACGGCAGCCGGACAGCAAGAAACTTGGCATCGTATCCTGAGCTCCGCAGTTCGGTTACGGCTCGTTGAGCCAGAAGTGCGGCCGCGAGCGAATCCACCCCGCCGCTGATGCCCAGCACATACGTGCTGAGGCCGGCTGCACGCAGGTAGGTGCCAAGAAAGTCGCTGCGCCGGCGCGCCTCCACTGCGGCATCGAAATCCGGAGCGACGCCCAAGGCGCTGATGATCGCTTCTTGTTCTGTCATGTCGAGATATGCTCCTGTCATCCCTTGATTCATGGCAGTCGTTGGTGCCCCCGATTCAGGTTTGGCAACCCCGTCTCGTTCTGCGTGGAAAACCGGAAAATGTTTCAATAACCGAGCCCATGCCGTCAGACCAGGGCGGTCGCTCATCACCTTGGCCGAAGCGGAATTCTGGTCCTTTTTAACCGTGTATCGCATCCGACCACTTAAGGGGCATCGCACCGCGTCCACGCCCAACCTCGATCGAGACGCTTGCGTGCTGTGGATCAAGCTCGCGACGGTGAAATGCGAGAGCCCTTCATTCAGGAGACCCACGGGCCTGATTGGCCGCCATCGTCACGCAAAGCGAGACCAGGCGCTTTGCGTTGGTTGTCGCGATCCGGGCCGAGCGTCCCACAGCAGAGGCGCCGCCCAGTTCGCTTGATCTCCCTTGCATTGCGCCAATCCGAGCGCTAAATACTGAACCACATGGTTCAGTATTTAAGAGTCCCTCTCGATACCTCGTTCGCCGCGCTCTCGGACTCCACCCGACGCGGCGTTCTCGAGCAGCTCGGACGTGCGGACGCTTCGATCACGGAGCTTGCCGAGAAATTCCACATGACCCTAACCGGCATGAAGAAGCATGTGGGCGTGCTGGAGCAGGCGGGGCTGGTTGTCACGAAGAAGGTTGGGCGCGTGCGGACCTGCAAGCTCGGCCTTGGCGGACTGGAGGAGGAGGCGGCATGGATCGAGAGATACCGGCAACTCTGGGACGCACGCTTCAACGCGTTGGACAAGGTGGTCGAGGAATTGAAACGCAAGGAGAAAGTCGATGGACAAAAGAAGAAACAGTGAGCCTACCCCATCGAACAACCGCACGACGGTGGAACGGACGTCGGAGCGTGAGTTGGTCGTCACACGAAGCTTCAACGGTCCGGCGCGCGTCGTGTTTGAGGCCTGGACCAAACCCGAGCTGCTCAAGCAATGGTGGGTGCCGAAGTCGACGGGCATGGTGCTGCGTTCCTGCGAGATGGACGTTCGTGTAGGGGGCGGGTACCGTTTGGTGTTCGGACATGATGCCTCGAATACTGACGAGTTCTTCGGCAGGTATATCGAGGTGACACCGTACTCTCGCCTTGTTTGGAGCAATGACGAAGGCGGTGACGAGGGATCCCTCACCACGGTAACCTTCGAGGAAAAGGGGGGCAAGACACTGCTAGTCGTCAATGAGCTCTATCCTTCGAAGGAAGCTCTCGACGCCGCCGGCACCGGGGCAGCTGATGCGATGGGCGAGGCATTCGACCAACTGGACAAGCTTCTCGTCACGCTGCACGGCAGCGCCGGCCGTTCATGAAGTCTTAGATCTCGCGCTCGGCCGCATAGCCTGTCACCTGCGGTGTCCCCTAGCTCAGGGAGCGTCGAGGTCGAGCGCTTCACCGGGCATTTGGCTCGGTGCGCCTGGGCGAGGGGCTGCCAGTTGAGGGCGGCGGCCGAGGACATTGAGGCCGTCGATGAGTTACTGAGGCCGAGCCGGCACAGGATGCTCTCGACCTTCAGCGAAGCGGCCAAGCGCAGCCCCCGCTTGATGCCAAGGCCTGACCGACCTCCACCATTAGGTTGGCGCTAGACATCACTCAAATGAACCGCGGCGACACGAGATTGCATGGAAGACCTACGCGCAAGAACGATGCCTCGGCCAACGTGGACAGAGATCCCGACGAATGGGTGAGCGGTGATGACCCGATGACCGCCAGTGGCAACCGCCATAGCGGTTCGCGTCCCCGGGTGAGCGGCGCGTTCGATCACCCGGAGCGTTGCCGGGAAAACTTTCTACGATTCCGCTCGGAGGTGTCGTTGTTGTCCACCACGGGATTGAGCTCAGACGCAAAACTCACTCGCATGTTGCAGATCAGTCCCGATTTAAGGAACTTCAGAGTGACACGTCCTGAGGTGCGGGACGCGAATACACGCTCGAGGAGCTGCGTGCCGAAGCCCTTTCGCTCGACAGGTTCCACAGCCGGACCTCCCCGTTCGCGCCATTCTAGATCCAGCCAGCGATGCTGTTTTTGACCGAGAAGCTTCCACTGAATCGACACCGTGCCTGTATCGTTCGACAGCGCTCCATACTTTAGCGCATTCGTCGTAAGCTCATGAAAAGCAAGAGCGGCTGAAAGAGCGACGTTCGGTGGAAGCCAAACAGACTCGCCACTGATCTTGAAGCGCTCGATCGGAGCGTGTGAGCGGATTGATGTGGCAATCAGATCCTTGACGTCGGCGCCACTCCAGTTCTGCTGCGTCAGCAGGTCGTTAGCCTTGGCCAGCGAGACGAGACGGCTGGAGAGCGTGCGTCCTGCTTCGGGCAAACTTGTGGCGTTGCGGAGCGTCTGGGTGGCAATGGACTGAACCACAGCAAGGATATTCTTCACGCGATGGTTCAGCTCGTTGGTCAACAGTTTCAGGTGCTCCTCACCGCGTTTGCGGTCCGTGATGTCGAGACTGATTTGTACGGCGCCTATAATGTCGCCGGCCGGGTTGCGAATTGGACGTGCGCTGGAAAGTAGAAAGCGCTCGACCCCTGATGGCAGCGTGTAGGCGAACTCTTCATGATCGGTCAGCTGCCCGCGCATGGCGCGGCTAAGTGGGCGGTCTTCGCGGCTCACTATGTGGCCGTCCTTGACGGCCACGGTGTCGATGACGAGCTCGGGCCTGCCGAAGGACTTGTGCGCATCCGTCGGCAGGCCCATGAGTTCGGCCGCGAAGCGGTTGCGGATCACCTGAAGGGCTTTCGGATCATAAGTAAACCAGACCGCCGCCGGCGCTGTCTCCAACACCGCCTCCAACTCATACCGCCGTTCGGCGATTGCACGCTCTGCGTCCACCATCGCCTGGGCGATGGTGGCGAACTCCGTAACGGAAGTCGACAGGGGTTCGACGCTGCGGCCATGACCGAGCGCCTCGGCCCGTGTCGCCAGTTCAGCGGTGGCCTGTGTAAATCTCTTGCCGACGACATATCCGAGAGCAACGGAAACAAGGAGCGACAGGAGACCTATCGCGCAAATCGCCACAAGCGAGCGCCAAAGCGGCGCCTGCGCCGCTGAAAGAGGCACGTTTGCGGTGTAGAACCAATCAGAGTACGGGGATCTGTAGTAGCCGGCCAGCAGCGTCACCCCTTCGAAGTTGTGGGACGTAAAGGAACCGGAGCGCCCAACGATCTTTGCCACGTATTCGGGCAATCCGCGCTTTCCGGTCCATTCGTCGTGCAACTTGGAACGTGCCACGTAGTTTCCGTCGCGATCTCCCACGCCCACAGTCCATCCTTCCGGTACGGCCGGCATCAAAACATCGCGGATCCGGGCAGTCGGTACAGAAAGCGAAAGAAGCAGGTCCTCCCCCTTCGGGGCGGGCACCCGGATGGCAACAGCAACGCGGTATTCGCCTGACCCCTTGCCGGTGAAAACATCGCTGACGAAAACACCTGAGCGGTTGAGTTTCTCGCGGTCAACAGCAGCTATCGGTTCCACGGACGGTAAAGCGGCGCCGTAGCCGATTTCGGTGTTCATCAGCTGATTGCGGCCAAGATCGCGCAGGACAATCGTCCGGTCCGTCCCATGGACAAGATCGAGCGCCTCGCGGTGGAAGGCTCGCAGATCGCCATTCGCGAGCGCGGCGGATTTGGAAAGGCCGTCGAGAATGGTTTGGAGATTTGCGAGCTCGCCTTCTACAACGAGCGACACCTGTCGAGCCGTTTGCACGGCATCCTGTTCAAAACGATATCGTTCATGCAGGGCATACTGGCCTAGTAAATAGCCGGCAAACAGCCAAACCGGGACAACCGCGGCGGCGATCAAACCAAGCAGGTGCGATCGAACTGATCGACGAGGCAAGTCCATATCCCGTGCCGCCTCAGGAACGCTCAACCATAGTCAGCGGGCCAGGAACAGCAAGCGTTAGTTCAAGCGAATATAGTGCCGTTGGACCCCTGGTCCGGCGAAGCGGGCGCTGTCGTCTCGCTTGCCGGCTTGCGCGGGCCCATCAAGGTCGAGCCCGGAACCGGTCCGCATTTGCTCTTCATTTCCGCAAGCTTTGGATTGCGGCAGCAGGGTTGTCGCTGCCGAAGCAGCCATCGTGCAAACCAGAAGGGCGATGGCGTTCAGGTGCGAGCACAATGCTAGGCAGAGACCGCCATGGACATGCAGCCTCTCTTTATCGCGAGACTGTGACGTTGGGCACTTCAGCTACGATCCTTATCCCTTGATCGGACCACTCGCGGTGTAACGACCCCTGAAGCTGTCGCTGTATTGTAGCTTCGGTCATGAGTGTCCCGAAACCCTTTCGCCGAGGCGTGGGTGGGGGCGGTCCGCCGGTCTCCTGCCACTCGAGGATAAAACCATTATTCTGGGGTCTGGCTTGCCATTTGATTTGTAGCTGACCCGTCTCTTTCGAAAGCGAGCCGTGGGAAGCGGCGTTGACTGCTAGTTCATGAATGAACAGCGCCAAGGGCTGAACAGAATGCGCTGCAAGCATGACATCCGGACCATCCAGCAGAGCGCGAGACGCTCCGTACGGCTCAATCTGAGACGAGATTGTTTCCTGCAATGGAATCTCGTGCCAGCCCCGCTGCGACAACAAGCCATGCGCCCTAGCCAGGGCCTGTATGCGCCTTTGGACCGAGGCGGCATATAGCGCGGGGTCGTCAGATCTCGTCAAGCGTACGATGCTGTCGACAAGGGCAAGTACATTGTTGGCTCGATGGTCCACCTCCAAAAGCAACCGATGCTCTGACGCTTCTAGGCTCTCGATCCTGCGAAAATCTGTGCGGTCTATCTGAGATGCGAAATGGTAAACCAGACGGCCATCGTCGTCATGGATTGGACTGATGTGCAGCAGATTCCAGAACGCCGATCCATCTTTCCGGTAATTCAGCAACTCGAGGTTGATCTCACGCTCCTCCTGCAATCCTGCTCGGATCTCGGCGATGGCCGCAGGGGATGTCGCTGCGCCTTGAAGAAACCGGCAATTGCGTCCAAGCACCTCACTTGCCCCATAGCGCGTGAGGTTCAGAAAAGCCTGGTTCGCTAGTACGATAGGAAAATCTTCCTGGGTGGCGTCAGTCACCACCATCGGCATTCTCGTCCGTTGTAGGGCTATCGTAGCCAGTTCCTTTACATCAGGCATAGCCCGATCGGTAACGGCGACCGGTTCATCACCGTGGAGACCGGATGTGCCTTCGCTGTCCATCGATGTTTCCCTGAGCTGACATGAGCTCAGGAACAACGTCGATGGAACTAAAACGTTTCCCTTGGAAATGGTCAGTACACCTCACCGTCCTTCAAAGCTTCGGTCGCTGTTCGAAGGCAAAAGGTGCAATCAACTGCGGGAGAATGCGTTTATCACCCGCCGCCATTCGGGAAGGTGTGCAATGAGGTTAGCGCATCGGGGTGGGGTGGCACGGCGCCGGCACGTGGCTATTCCTGCTCCTCTGGAACATTTCAGATGCCGCACACGTTGGTTCTGATCAACCGAGGAGAAGGACCATGCACAAGGACGAAGTCAAGGGCTCAGCAAAGAAGCTGCGCGGCGAGGTAAAGGACAAGGTCGGAAAGGCAACGGGCGACGACAAGCTTCGCGCTGATGGGGCCGCCGACAAGGCCGAAGGCAGCCTGCAAAAGGGGGTTGGCAAGGCAAAGGACGCAATTCGGGACGCCTTGAAGGATTGAACCCCGAGCTTGACGACGCGGCGATGCTGCGAGGGTTCAGGCGTTTCGACGGCCGCCGCCTTGGGCCCGGGCTAGAGACCCCTAAGCACAGCTCTCCACCCCAGCAACGCCGTTAGGAGCAAGAGAGCCGCCTATTTCTGACGAAGTCGAATCTCTGCCTCTTGTGCTCGGACCGCGCCAGCCGGTGAGGAGCGCCCTTGGGGGTCCTCATAGAGGTTATTGACCGCTTCATCCTGGTGGATTTCCACGCGCCGTGAAAGCCTCCTTTGATTCAGCAGAGCATAGATGATTATCAAGGCGAGGATGACAGGTCCGACGATACTCAGCGTCCAAATGGTGCCCGGTCCACTCATATAAATTCTCCTTCGCGGCCAAACACCGAGCGCGGGAGAAGGTTCCCCGATTGCTGCGGCTAAGCGCACCTCCTGAGTTCGACAACTTGGACACCGAGCCGGAACGCCTGACCATCCGCATATGAGCGGGCGTACTCTTCAGCTTCGAAGGGCAACGTGAGGGAGCTGCCATAGGCGGTCACACGCACCGACCATTTCCTCTCCCGGATGATTTCAACGGCATGCTGCTCGTGCGGAGCCATGCTTTCCTCCCAGAACTTACGTTGAGGCAGCATCTATAGCGTCGCAAAATTCGTTTGAATGCAAATAATCCGACATGTGGCGTGTCGGAATGCCGAACCGTGCCGGAGCGTTTAGGCCGTTGTAGCCTTTAGCTGTTCGAGATGCTCAATAGCGAGCTTGTGGAGCGTCTCGGCCGTCTCTCCAGTGTCCATCCTTGGGCAATGGACGTAGCCACATCAGTCGTTCCTGCGTCTAACAAGTCTTGGCCGCCTCTTGGAGCTGAAGGTCATACTAGGATGGCGAGATGCAGTGCGACCGTCCGCGATCTGGCTGTCGGGTATCCCGCGCTGGCCTGTCTCCTCGATGGCAATCAATCGGGCGTGGGGATTTGCCACGACTGATACTCCGTCGTTCACCAGGCGCCGCTACCACAACCTACATAGCAACAAAGGCCTCGCGCGTCGTCCGTCAGCGATACCGAGATGCGAGTTGGGCGCCGCGACCGGCATCGAACAGGGCGCGATTTGCGTCCGCGACAGCGGAGAGCCTGCCCCCTTCCTCCAAGGCGGGAATGCAGACCGTGTCACCCTGCCGGAGCCCAGCCAAGGATGCCTTGACGACGTCGGCCGGCTCCATCACCGGCACATTGGGCCTGAGGACCGGCTTGCCGTCGATGTCATGGAATTCTGTCCTGACGACTGCGGGACAAAGCGCCTGGACGCGAATACCTTTGCCCTGGAGTTCAGCCGCCAGAAGCTCGCTGAAGGTGGTGACGAAGGCTTTCGTGGCGGCATAGACCGAGCGCTTCGGCATGAACGGGGAGTTCAGGCTTCCGCTGAAGCTGAGCAGTGAAGAGACATTGATGATAGCGCCTTCGCCGCGCGCAATCATCGCAGGAAGTGCCGCATGCGACAGACGCATGACCGCAGTTACCTGCACGGTAACCTCTTCCTGGGCGCGGTCGATCGAGAGGTCGACGAACGGCATGTAGGTCTGGAAACCGGCGTTGTTGACGAGCAGCGATACGTCCCCGGACCGGATCCGCTGTTCCACCTTGTCGAGGCCTTTCGACAGCGCCAGATCGGCGACGATGATTTCCGCGGAGGCGCCGCCGGCCTCAATCTCGCGGGCTACCGACTCGAGCCGGTCGCGCCGCCGGGCGACGAGCACGACGTCGTACCCGTCGCTGGCCAGGCGCTCGGCAAAAGCTTTGCCGATTCCGGAGGATGCGCCGGTAATGACAGCGACGCCCAAAGAACCACCAGTGGAATTGTTCACGTCGTCCTCCCAATGTATCGTGACGAGAATTGATCTCCTGTTGTCCAAGATATCGCCTGCGGCCGGTTTTGTACTCACCAAATCTCGTCCAGCGCCCAGTGCGGTGCTGCTCCTTGGAGGCAAAAAGGCGCTTTCGAGTGCGGCCATGCCGAAAACGGACCGAACGCTTTCGGCCCGTTCTCGCTGACAGCCCAGCAGGTTTGCGCCCATGCCGAGCCATACGGTCGAAGGCATCGCGCACCACCTCCAGGTAGGGGAGCCGCCGCCCTGGTGAAGCTCCCATGGCGTTCCGCCGCCTCGAAGGGGGTACGGTTGGGACACTGTCGGCGAGCGCTCAGGGATGGCTGCGTATCTCCTGGGCGATCACAGCAAGCTTCGCGCTTGTTGCCAAGGGCGGGCCTTGATTGCGGTCACCTCATGAGGAAGCGCCGACGACTCAGCGAAGGAACTGCTCCAGTTTCTCGCAAGAGCCGAAGCATAATCACCGTTTCCCTTTAGCCTCGGTCCAAATCCCTGGCTACAAATGTCTACGGAAAACTCGGCTTCAGTTTGCGCCAGCGTTGGGTGCCGGCTCCTCAGTGAAGATTGCGTCGGTTGTCCGTCCAATGGAGATCAACTCTTAGTATCCCCGGCGCGTCCTGTCGGGTCGACAGCCTCTGCCACTGCTTCTTTCTTGGCTCTTGGAAGCACGGTCATCAGGAGGATGAATGCAGAGAGGATGAGGCAGACCGCATTGGTGATGATGATGGGCCATTCGTCTTTCACCAGGCCAAAGGTCAGCCATAGCGCAAAACCCAAGACAGTCAGCACGTACATCGGCGCCGAGATACTGTTAGTGTCGCGCGTTCTGATGATTTTCCAGGCCTGCGGCGTAAAGCTGGTCATCGAACATATGGCTGCGAGATATCCGACGATCGTGACAATTTCCATCGAAAGTCCAATCTTAGGAACGTCCGGCTCAGAGCTTATTCGCCTGCGCGAGACTCGAAACGCGGACGACGCCGTGCTGGCTTCCCAACGTGAGCGTGGAAACCGTGCTCTGCGCTTGAGACACACCCGAAATCTGTTGGTCGCTGGTGTCGTATGTCGTGGTCGTCGATGACTGAGGACGTTTTAGGGAAACACCGCGTAGCGCAGACCATTCTGAGATCCGTCAGATGAAGGATCACCAAGCTCCTGGAGCCACCATGACCCGGCGTGGCGCGATCATCAGCCCGGTCCTGCGGGGGTGCTCGCAGGTGCCTCGACAGTTCACCCGCAATGGCATTGAGCTTTGCTTTAAGGCTGTCGTTGAACATGTCGCCGACCATGGTCATGCCGGAAGACCATTGCGACGTCCCGCCGAAGTCGGCATGGCTGAAGTGGGCCATGGTTCCGCCACCGCGGCGCAAGGCTTGAAAGACCGCCCTCACGTCGGAAACGCCGTGTTCGCGTGCAAGCCTGGCGGTTAAATCAGCGTCTTCCCCGGCGCTTGCCATCGAATGTTCACCTCAGTTTTGTCGCCGACAAAACTGCACTCGGCGGTCTTGGTTCCAGAGGGTGGGGTGGCCGCTCTCGAAAGGGCGGCAATACTCCGGCGCAGTCTTTCCCAAAAGAGGAACTGGGCCGCTGTCACAAGGAACTTAAGGGTGAGGCCGGCATTGAGAGTGTTCTGAAGTCAGGTTTCTCAAACAGGAAATATTAGCATGGCCAAGACCGCTAGACAGTCGTCGGGCAAGCCCGCGACGATCCATGATCAAAAGCTGACGCGCGGTAATGGAGGGGAGCTTCACCAGGTCGCGGAAGGGGATACCGATACCCCCATCCTGACTACCGCGCAAGGCGGTCCCGTGGCTGATGACCAGAACACATTGAAGATCGGCGAGCGCGGACCGGCGCTCATCGAAGACTTCCATTTCCGGGAGAAAATCTTCCACTTCGACCACGAGCGAATTCCCGAGCGCGTCGTCCATGCGAGAGGCTATGGCGCCCACGGCTTTTTCGAGACCTACGAGTCGCTGTCCGCCTACACGCGCGCCGACATCTTTCAGCGCGCCGGAGAAAAGACGCCGGTTTTCGTGCGCTTCTCGACTGTCGCCGGATCGAAAGGTTCGTTCGATCTCGCGCGCGACGTTCGCGGGTTCGCGGTCAAATTCTATACGCAGGAGGGCAATTGGGATTTGGTCGGCAACAACATTCCGGTGTTCTTCATCCAAGACGCTATCAAGTTTCCGGATGTCATCCATTCCGTGAAGCCGGAGCCCGATCGCGCCTTTCCGCAGGCCCAGTCGGCCCATGACAATTTCTGGGACTTCATAAGCCTCACGCCGGAATCGATGCACATGATCATGTGGGTCATGTCCGATCGTGCCATCCCGCGCTCCTTCCGGTTCATGCAGGGCTTTGGGGTCCACACCTTCAGGTTGGTCAATGCGAAGGACGAATCCACCTTCGTCAAATTTATCTGGAAGCCAAAGCTCGGCATGCAGTCGGTGGTTTGGAACGAAGCCGTCAAGATCAACGGCGCCGACCCGGATTTCCACCGGCGCGACCTGTGGAATGCGATCCAGTCCGGTGATTTCCCGGAATGGGAGCTCAACCTTCAGCTATTCGACCAGGAGTTTGCCGACAGTTTTGACTTTGACGTTCTCGACCCGACCAAGATCATTCCGGAGGAAATCCTGCGTCCGATTCCGGTCGGTCGCCTAGTGCTCGACCGTATGCCTGATAACTTCTTCGCTGAGACCGAGCAGGTCGCGTTCATGACGCAGAACGTGCCGCCGGGCATCGACTTCTCCAACGACCCCCTACTACAGGGCCGCAACTTCTCCTATCTCGACACACAGCTCAAGCGGCTGGGCAGTCCGAACTTCACGCACATCCCGATCAACGCGCCCAAATGCCCGTTCCATCATTTCCAGCAGGACGGCCACATGGCCATGCGCAACCCGGTTGGACGCGTGAACTACCAGCCGAATTCGTTTGGCGAAGGACCGCGCGAATCTCGCGAGCGCGGGTTCAGGTCGTTCGCCGACGCGGAACAGGGCCAGAAAGTCCGACTACGCGCCGAGAGCTTCGCGGACCACTACAGCCAGGCGCGCCAGTTCTTCAACAGCCAGACCGCCCCGGAGCAGCGTCATGTCGCCATGGCCCTCACCTTCGAGCTCAGCAAGGTCGAGACGGTCGCTATCCGCGAGCGCATGGTCGCGCATCTTCTAAATATCGATGAGGGACTTGCCGAAACCGTTGCCGATAAACTCGGCATGAAGGACCTTCCTCAGCCTGCGGACGCCGCTGTTGCGCCCCGCGATCTCGAACCGTCGCCGGCGCTCAGCATCATCGAGAACGGGCCGGAGAGTTTCGCTGGCCGCAAGGTCGGAGTGCTCGTCGGTCCCGGCGCCGATGCCTCGCTGCTGAAGAAGTTGCAGTCGGCGATCGAGAAAGAAGGCGCCGTCATGGAGGTTGTCGCGCCAAAGGTCGGCGGCGTCGAAGCCGCCGACGGAAGCTGGATAGCGGCGAAGCACATGATCGACGGCGGGCCTTCAGTCCTGTTCGACGCGGTTGTGCTCCTCCTCTCTGAAGAGGGAGCTGAGCGCTTGACTGGTGAGGCTGCTGCGCGGGATTTCGTTGCCGACGCTTTCGCCCACTGCAAGTTCATCGCTTTCACTTCGGGGAGCATTCCGTTGTTGCAGAGGGCCGGCGTCGATCCGGAAGCCGACGAGGGCCTGATTGGGCTCTATGATCCGAAGGCTGTCGCCAAGTTCATCGCATCCTGCCGCAAGCTTCGGCTCTGGAGCCGCGAAATGACGGTCAAGCTATAGCAGGCTCGACACATCCAAAAAGGAGTTCCGCAGTGCAAATTGTTCGAACCGATGTCTCGCGCGCGACCTCGCCAACCGGAGAGCCCATCCTGCGTGTTGTCTTTTGGGGTGAAGGCGGAGACTGTGTCACGGTCGACATGGCGAGTATCGAAGCTGGCAACGACGACGCGGCTCTCGATCGGGCGCGGGCTATCTTGGTGCAGACAGCCACTTTCGGCATTGCGGCTAAGGACTAGGACGCAGCGGCAACTTCGATGACGTTGCCTTTACCGCGGCCGGCAATGGCCACGGCGATGTCTACATCTTCGAGTGCCGTGACGGTGATGGCAGTCGGCAGGTTCCGCCGTCGAGAATGCCGAGCTACGGGGCCGCCGCCTAGCGTTTCCCAAGCGAGTGCTTTGGATCTAAGCCAACCTCTGCTTCACGCTTGTTGTACGAGCGCGCGCAAAAAGCGGTGTGGCGGCCGCGAAAACATTCTTTCGGCACAATGGCCTGAGATCGCTTTGGTAGCACTGTTCCGATTTGGCGCGTGGGGCATGATCTGGTCGGGTCATACCAGCCTACAATGAAGAGCACGGCCTCGGCGCGGCGAACCAGGCGCCTCGCCACGGCGGGGAGGTACAGTCTCTTGTCAGCTACCTTATGGATGCCAACCTCTGGTTTGAATCTTTCCAACTACAGCGGTAATGGTCCTCTCGTCGATTTTTCTACGGCACAAAGGCTCGCCGGAATCGAAGCCTGCTGGCGCGGCAAACGCCGAGCCGGGGGCGGGAGCGTCGCCTCACCGGAAATCGTTAATCGTCCGAGATCAGCCGATAGTGAAAACGGTCCCGGATATTGTCATTGAAGAATCGGCCTTGGCGAAGGCGTTTCGGAATGCGGTGTAGACCTCCACAGGAACCCTCGTAGTCATGGCGCTTGCCACTCGCAGCGAACCACACGGAGAAAACCTCGCTCTCGGGATCGTATTCGCTCTTGCGGATCGACGTCGAAGGCCGGGCGTCGACCTAGACGAGCGCCATCGGCATGTAGCGGATGATAACCTTGTCCTGCCGAAATCTTCGTTCGAGTTCCGCGCGGCGGTCGTGCCAGTCCGCCAGATCGATTTCTTCCGTCATCACCTCGAAGATAACGATGTCGTCTCTTTCAGATTCCGCGCCTTGCCGCCACAGGCCCTCCGCAGGCGCCTGAAGAAAAGCCGTAACGCCTTTAAATCGGCTCGCCAGTTCCTCCTTGACCCGATCGAAATCTTCCCGCGGAAAAGGCTGGCCGCCGTTGTCGGCTCGGGGAAGCAAGATCTGGATAAGGTGCATGGGGCCACTCGCTGAATGGCAGTCAACGCTTACGAAGTCGACGCGTTCCTTTGTGCAAGAGGTAGGCTAGGACTTGGGCGCTACGCCTAGTTCATCAGGCCCGGCGCGCGCAGGGCGACTCCATTCGGCTCCGCGCCAGATTCTCTAACGTCGCCGCGCCAGCCGGGGTGCGTCTCGACCCACAATGGCGCAGCTGGACGCTTGTTGGTGGCCACGCAAATCAGTCGAACTTCGACCTCTCGCCGGAAATATTCCCGTTTGAGCAAAAGGGAGGCCCCCGCTCTCGATAAGATACGCGAGAGGCAGTGCCAGTTCGCCTCGAGGAATGCCCCAGAGCAAAGCCGCCATCTGCAGGCCCCGCGCCGCCCACCAGGCTTTGTCGATATCGAAGAAGGGCGCCCAAGCACGAAATCGATCTCGTTACGGCGCGATTGAAGGCGGCTGAGGCGCACTATCGCGAAAACTATGGGAAAGGAACAAGGTTATGACTGAAAACATCACCGCCGAAGTAAGCAGCGGCAATGTGTTTGCGGATTTGGGCTTTGACAATCCCGAAGAGGAATTGCTCAAGGCCAAGCTGGCTCGTGAGATCCGCGCCATTATCAAGCGTCGGCGCCTGACCCAGGCGAAATCGGCTCAATTGCTTGGCATGAAACAGCCAGACGTATCAGCGATCGTCACCGGCCGTACGGGGAAGTTTTCAATCGATCGCCTTGTTCGGTGCCTGGGCCGGCTCGATTACAAAGTTGATGTGGTCGTTCGACACAAGCCGCGTAAATCCGTACGAACGGCAGCAGAAGCGGCCTAACTATCGGCAGAAACTTGGAGTCCGGCTCTCGATAAGATCTCCCTCGTCAGAGATTTCCATTTCCTCTTCCTCCAGGCCTATTTCGGTGGAGACGAATCCGGCACCTTGGGCGGCCCCATCGCGACCAAAACCGAATTAGCCGTTCGCGACCGAGAGCTGCGAGGTTACACTTCCCCAGATGTCTTAAAGGAGACTTGGTCGGCGTCTCGCCGCGATCGACCTGGCGCTCTGTTTCCGTCGCCCAGCACCGTGCGTCGTCGCGGCGCAGGAAGGTCTCGCTGACGTAGCGATCTTTGCGACGGACTTGGACACGCCAGGAGCCGGACGAGAGTTTTGTGTAGGTGGCCATTTTTTGTGTGCGCTCCATGTGCACTGAGAGATCGAAACGTGGCGAAAAGGGTCGTATTCTGGCGTAAATTCGTGTGCACTCGGCAGGTTCTGGCCGCGGCTATTCGCGTAACGTTAGCGAGATTGCGAGGATCAGGAGCGTGTTCGACGGCAGGATTTCGATACCCGCCATGCCCGGCCGGCACCAGTCCACGGGAGGCGCCAGAGTGGCACAATGTGTCATGACGGGCTTCGCCAGCCCGCTGCGCCCCCAACAGGGCACAGTGGAAAACCTGTGAGCGTCGGGTTGTGTCGGGCCAAGAGCCTACACCAGGCCGAGCTTGCAGGACGGTGCAAATCGCTTTATAGAGCGCGCGGCCGATTGAGGGCGGCCACCCGTTTTCAAAGGTTGCCCCATGTCCGATAACTTCTCGCGTCTAACCGCCTTTCTCGCCGTTGTGCTAGCCCTCCTTTGTGCTGGTTTCCAGTTCCACAACGGCCACGCCATTCCCACGCTCTACTTCATGGTCGGCGCAATCCTGGTGACGGCGTTCACTCACCTGAACGTTCGCAGAGGACTGATTTAGCGATCATGCGATAATTTCGCGCCAGTTGCCTTTTCAGTGAAAACGCTTTGAGCGTAACATCCAACGGGATCGGTGCGCTGGCTGGTAGGCGATGCAGGGATTGACCCTGCGACCACTGCATAAGAAGCGTGGTCCTGGCTTTGTCCTGGCCCGTTGCAGCCGCGCGCAAGGCGCTGTTTCACTCGATCTTTGGCAACCGATGCTGAAGGCCCGTCTACGCTAGGGCTTTTCTGCAAGGATCGCCGCGGCGGTCTGCTCGTCCGTGATCAAAACATCGACGACACCGAGACGCAGCACCGCGCGCAGCACCGGAACCTTGTCGAGGCCACCGGAGGGCAAGATGACGGTGTCGATGTCGCGCAGGCTTTCAGGAGCGAGGCCTATCACACGATGGTTGAGCGGGTGATTGACGAGCTGTCCATCGGCATCGATCCAGTGGCCGCAAATATCGCCGACGGCGCCTGCCTGGTGCAGCGATATGAGATCGTCCTCGCCTATCAGCCCGATCCGAAAAATGGTGGCGTCCTTGTGCACCGCACCGACCGAGACGAAAGCGGCATCGACGTCGCGGGCATGGGTGAAGGCGTCTTCCAGGATCGACTGGCGCATCAGCAGATCGCGCGTGGCCTCGGTATCGGTGAACACCGGTGCGGCGATGTAGAAACATTCCGCGTCGTAAAGCGCAGCGAGCCGCGACGCCATCTCATAGATGTTGATCGCCGACCCGCGCGTCAGTCCGCCGAGCAAGGAAACGACGGACATCCCTTTGACCGGACGTACGGTCACCGACCGGAGGCTGAGTTGGAGCGTGCGACCCCATCCCACGCCCACCGATATCCCGTCGCGGATCCTGAGCGACAGGGCTTGCCCGGCGGCGGCTGCGATGACTTGGGGTAGCAGAGCAGGATCGGGCGGTGTCGGAACCACGATTGGATCCGAGACGCCGTAGCTATGACGCAACCGGTTCTCCAGCTCAATGCAGTTCGCCACCTTCGAATTGATGCGGATCTGAACTATCCCCCGCTCGCGGGCCTGCGCCAGCATTCGGTTGACGCGAAGGCGAGTTAGGCCAAGGGACTTGGCGATTTGGGCTTGCGTGAGGTCTCCGACATAAGCCAGCCAGGCGGCGCGGACGAGGAGCCCTTCCTCACGATCGGTCGAGACGGAGCTGGTTACGGCGTGGCGGCCATCACGTTTTTTTCGGGGTGGTTTCTCCATCACAACATTCTGTCCACTGCGCGGGCTACGAACGGCTCGGCGGCGCCGTGTCCGAATCGATTTGAAGCGTTGGTTGACTTTCTGGCATCGTCCTTAGCACCGGTGATAGCGGTCGAAGGACAAGCCCAGCGGGGCATCATGGCAAATCGCGTCGATGATGGCAGCCGTCAGCGGCAGGTGATCGCCCGGAAGTAAACCTTGCGCCATCATTTTCTCCAATGTTTGGCCAAGATCCAGCGCCAGTTGCGCGCCCTCGACCGTGTCCGAGCTCATATGTTCCCGCTTGGCTACGGAATAAGGCAAGCCGCGACCAAGCAAGCGTCCCATGCGGCCGTTGCGGCCGGCTTGGCAGGTCACATAAAGATCACCGGAGCCAGCCAGTCCCTGCACTGTTTCGATTCTTCCGCCCAGGGCTTCGACCAAAATGGCCATCTCGGCGAGCGATTGCGAAAAAAGGGACGAGGCAAGGTTGTGCATGAGGGCACCATTTGGCACCTTGTGGTCGCGCTCCAGTAGTCCGATCGGAGCGCCAACCGCCAGCGTGTAGAAATTCTTGAAAGCGGCGCAGATCTCGACACCGACGAGATCGGACGACGGTCGCATGTGATAGAAGGGAGCTCGCAGAATGTGGGACGCCGCAGCAATCTGGTCCGGATCGTGCCCGGCCACAATCACTGAGGTATCACGCTGTGCCGCCAGCTCGCCGGCAATGCAGGGTCCGCCGACAGCCATCACTGGGATCGTCAAGGCGGTGCGCCGTTCAATCTCGCGAGCGAGCAGATGTGGCAGGATTTCAATGCCTGCGTCGCTCGCGGCGAGGCCTTTTGTGATCATCAGTATCGGCGCTGGCGACTCGATGCTCTCAGCAATGCGGTCGATCGCCCAGGGAACGCCGGCCGACGAGACGCCGAGTACAAGCAGATCGGGTCCCTCCTTCATCGCTGCCCCGAAGTCAGTCCAGGAACAGGCGGTTACTGCGCCAGGTAGAGTGATGTTGAGCCGCGGATGATGACCTGTGCCCGCCACGGAGCCAATGATTTCCTCATCGAGATGGGTGCCAACGAGAGTGATGCGGTTACCCGCGTGAGCGGCCGGAAGGGTCATGGCAGAGCCCATGACGCCGGCGCCAAGGATAACGATCCGCGCCATTCAATTGCTCTCCTTGTCCAGTCTTTTGCCGCTGTCTTGATCGAACAGGTGGATTCGGTCAGGCGTCGGCTCCAGATGGATCACGGCTCCGGGAGAGAGTTCCATGCGATCATGCAGCACCGAGCAGATCGTGCTGTCGCCCATGCTTGCAAAGATATGAATCTCGGGGCCGGTCGGCTCCACAACGTTGACCGTCGTCGGGATGCCGCTCCCGTTGGCCACCGGTCGAAGATGTTCGGGGCGAATACCATAGATCACCTTCTGCCCGGGCCGGACCGCAGCCTTCGGCGGCAGCGGGAGAGATAGCTTGTCTGTCCGCACCACCCAGGCATCGCGCTCGGGCGCCACCTCGCCATGGAACAAATTCATTGCAGGCGAGCCGATGAACGAGGCGACAAAGAGGTTTGCGGGGTGATCGTAGACATCGAGCGGCCGCCCGATCTGCTCGACGTGGCCGTCGCGCATGATGACGATGATATCGGCCATGGTCATAGCCTCGATCTGGTCGTGCGTGACATAGACGGTGGTGGTCTTCAACCGCTGATGGAGTTCCTTGATTTCCGTCCGCATCTGCACGCGCAGTTTGGCGTCGAGGTTGGACAGCGGCTCGTCAAACAGGAATACGGTTGGATCGCGCACGATGGCGCGGCCCATGGCAACGCGCTGCCGCTGGCCGCCCGAAAGCTGGCGGGGATAGCGTTCGAGGTAGGGAGTGAGGTTGAGGATCGACGCCGCCCATCCCACCTTCTGATTGATTTCTTCCTTGGGGCGTTTCTTCAACTGCATGGAAAAGGCCATATTGTCGAAGACCGTCATGTGGGCGTAAAGCGCGTAATTCTGGAAGACCATCGCGATGTTGCGATCCTTGGGATGAAGAGTATTGACGACCTTGTCACCGATGGCGATCGCACCGGACGTGATTGGCTCTAGACCCGCTATCATTCGTAGCAGAGTGGACTTGCCGCACCCGGACGGCCCCAACAGCACGACGAACTGGCCATCTTCGATCGAAAGATCGAGCCCAGGGATCACTTCGACGGCGCCATACTCCTTCCTTATGTTGCTGATGGTGACAGAGGCCATAAATTGCGATCCCTTCGATTGCGCTTACCCTGTTGGCTTCGCCTTGCGACATGCCGGCGGCGATCCAATACGGTTCACCATTCGCTCTCCAGGAACTCTTCAAGGAGCCCCGCATCGGCGGCCAGATTGACAAAGGACCAGCGGCCACGGATTTCTCGCGAATAGCGAATGGCGTCGTGCCAAAGCTGTCGCGGTAGACCTAATTCTGCTCCGGTGAGCGGCCCTCCCGCAGCCTTGAGCGCCGCCTCCATGCGGGCAACCGGCGTTGCCATCGGACGAAGCTCCCGGCGCAGAGCCGGCCAGATTTCCCAAAGTTTGCGATTGAAGGCTTCCGTCTGGCTGTGATCGAGTGCTGTCTTCTTCATCTCCGCAATGCAAAGTGGCCCAAGTTGCGCCCCATAGCGGGCCAGCATCGCGGTCTCATCGACAAGGGTCGGCCTTGCCTGCGGCGGCTCTTCCGCGTCCATCAGCCTGGCTTGCAGACGCGCCATGACCAGCGAGGCAACCCCAACCTGCTGACCGTGAGTGGTACCGGGATGATGCTCTCGCGCGAACATGTCGATCCAGTGGGAGATTTGGTGCTCTCCCATGGAGCCGGGATGGGAAACGCCGGCGAAGCAGACGCCCATCGAGCATAGCGTCAAGACTCGCTGGAGGTGCCCGACTGCGGTGATGTCATGCCTGGCAAGGCCAGACGCATGGGCCAGCATGGGTTCCTCATCGCCCGCCTGCAGCAAGTAGGGCACGTCGGAATAGTAGGTGCCGAACAGCCGATGCGAGGCCCACCAATCGATCTGCGCGGTGGAACGGCAAAGGCTGTCGCCAAGTCCGGCGGCGCTGAGCCAGGTCGGCGCTGCGGCCGAAATAGCAAGGTCCAGGAAGATGCCGCGCGGAGCGTGCGAGGGCAGCGAGATTTTGAGGCCTGACGCCAAGGTCACCGACGCTGTCGAGGCGCCATAGCCATTCATCGACGCTGCCGTGCCGAAGACGGCATAAGGCCGGTCGTCAAGGAAGGTTGCTTGCTTGCAGCTATCGTTGAGGACGCCCGATCCCACGGCCACGACCCCGTCGGCGTGCCGCGTTCTTTCCCTGATCATCTGGATCGTCGCCTCGTCGCAGGCGAGATCGTGAGGCAGCACGATTTCGTCGACATCGGCGATGGCACGCAGGGCCTTCGCAACGCGCCGACCCATCACTTCGAGGGTGTTGGCGTCCGACACGACAGCGATGCGGCTGCCCAGCGTCAGCGGCGCAACGAGATCCGCCTCGTGGCCCTCGGTTGTTTCCAATAATTCGATCGTTTGGAACGGCAGGTCGGCGGCCGCGCCTGTGTTGGGATCCTTCCACTGTCCTGCGACAACATCCTCGATCAAGGCGTTCCAGTTGGTCGTTTCAGCCATGGTCTGCCTCCATGAAGGCCGCGAGCCGCCGGTTCCAAGCGGAAAGCGTTGGCCAAAGATCAGCGTGAATCGCAAGAAGTTCGGTATAGCGGCAGGCACGACCCACATCGGGTTCGAAGGACTTAGCTGGTTCTCTGGCCATCGTGAGCGACGCTTCTGCGATCGTGGAAAACCAGCCGACCCCCTTTGCCGCTGCCATTGCCGCGCCGAGCGAGGAGGCTTCCACGGTCGTAGAACGTTTTATGGGACGGTTGAGTGCATCCGCCAGAATCTGCATCCACAGGTCGGACTTCGCTCCTCCGCCGATCGCGATGAAGCGGTCGATATTCTGAGCAGCGGCGGCAGCGGCCCGCTGACTTGTCGCGGCTTGGTGCAGCGCTATTCCTTCCAGCACGGCGCGATAGAGGTCGCCGCGGCGGCTCGAGCCGGAAAGGCCGGCAATTACGCCGCGGGCGGCGCTGTCCCAGTGCGGATCCATGACGCCCTGCCAATAGGGCAGGAGAATTGTGCCGCCTGCGCCGATCGGGCTAACGGCGGCTTCGGCCTCAAGCGTCTCCAGGGGGCCGCTGGACCCACACAGATCGGCGCCGAGCATTTCACGCGTCATCCAGTCGACGAGAAAAGTGCCGGCGCGAAGGCACGTTTCGTAGATATATCCGTCTTCGGCGACCGCCGTCTCGGTGCGGAAGGCCGGGTCATGGACGTAGTCGATGCCGAAGCTGCCGGAGACGACCGCCGTGCCGAGGTTTATGTAGGCGCATCCCGCTTGTAACACGCCAGCGCCCGTGCCGGCGCATTGACCGTCGCCGCCGCCGGCGACGATCGGCGTGCCCTCCCGCAAGCCCGTCAGCATGGCGGCTTGCGGGGTCAATTGGCCCAAGATGGTGCCAGGCCGCGCCAGATCCAGCATCAGTCGCCGCGCGACCCCGGCCGCGTCCAATAGTTCGTTCGACCAGTCCATGGTTCGCATGTCGAGCACGCCCATCGGGTCTGCGGAGGCGGTAGACGTTATCCATCGGCCGCTCAAGCGAAAGACCAGGTAGCCGTGCACCTCGGCCATGCGCTGCACCTGGGTAAAGATTTCTGGCTGCTCCTCGCGAAACCAGATCATGCGATAGAGGCATGGGATGACATCCAGCGGCTTGCCGGATATCGCATGGATGCGTGCCGCGCCGAAGAACTCGCCGAAACGGCGTGCCTTGTGGCGGGCACGCTCATCGAGCCAGAGCGTTGCGGGCCCGATCGCTTCCCCCTGCTCATCGAAAAGGCCGAAGCTTTCGCGCTGGTTGGAAATGGCAAGGCCGGCAATGCGTGCCGGCGAAACTGTTGCCGTCACGGTGCGGAGCGCTGTAACCGTCGAGGCCCACCAATCGGCCGGATCCTGCTCGAAATACCCGGAACGAGGGTTGGACATTGCTATCGACGCACGGCCCTCCGCCACGGCGCGACCGTTGCGGTCCCAGGCAATCGCCTTGGTCGCCGAGGTCGAGGAATCAATGCCGATGACGAGATCCGGAACCATTGCCGCCATTTTGCCAAACGGGCGAGGGCGGTCGAAACCGCCCGTCGCCGAAATCACTGGAGTATCCCGCTAAAGGCCGGCATCCTTGACCTTGCCGTCGACTATACCGGCAATGGCATCCAGGCATGCCCTGGCGTCGCCGCCATAGTCCTGGCCCGTTAGCAGCTTGCCGAGCTCAACCGGGATGTCATTGTTCGACAAATCTGCCCAAATCGGCATGTCCGGCTCCGATCCCATTTGGTTGTCGATGGTGTATTTGATCGCGTCGAAATGGCGTGTGGTGCCCGGTCCAACAACGGCTTTCGCCTTGACCCGAGGGTCGGTGAAGGAGGAATTGCGCATCGGCGAGGCGCCGCCGCCCAGCGTCGACACCCGTGCCATCACGTCCTTCGAGCAGACCCACTGCATGAACAGCCATGCTGCTTCCTTGTTCTTGGAATATTGCGACAGCGAGATCGTCGAACCGCCCTGGTGGCCGACGGCCGGGATTTCATTGAAGCCGCAATCGGCGACGGCGCGACGGCCGGGGACCTCCTTGGGCGCCGGCAGAGCCTCGAACAGTCCTTTGACCTTGGAATCGTTGGCATCGAAGCCGGGGAAATCCTCGCCCCAGGTGATTGCCATGGCGGCCTGTCCCTGTGTCAGGGCCTGTCCCTGACCATCCCAGGTCCATGTCGTCGCGGAGGGCGGCGAGTTCTTGACCAGCTCCTGGTAGAATTTTAGCCCGGCCACCCCGCGCTCGTCGTTGCCGACAAACTTCTTGTCCTTGTTGAAGATCGAGCCGCCATGCCCCCACAGTGCGAAGGTCCAGTCGCATTCGAGCGAATAATGTCCGGACTTGGCCTGGCAGGCGGTGCCAAAGATGCCATTGCCCTTTTCTGCCTCTGTGAGAGCCTGCACGGCCTTGAGATAGGCGTCGAGGTCTGTCGGCAACGCGATATTGTGTTTGTCGAAAAGGTCTTTCCGATACATCAGGATGAAGATCGGGATATCGAAGGGAATTCCGCATTGTTTGCCATTATACATAGCGATGCCATCGACAAGCGGCTTGGAGAAATCGTCCCAGTCGAAGTTTGGCATCGCCAGTTCTTTGTTCTGGCCGTAGTATTCGCGCGGATCGATGACATCCTGAGCAAACGTCGCCATCCAGGACTGGTCGAGATAGTAGACGTCATAGGTGCCCAGCTGGCCCTGTACGTCCTGCGTAGCCTTGGCGAGAACCTGTTCCAGCGGGACGATCTCGACCTCGACCTCAATGCCGGTCGCCTTGGTGAACTCACCCGCGACGAGCTGGTTGGCGACGATCGTTGGCGGCGTCGCTTCCGAAGTGTAACGGATTTTCGTGCCGGCATAGGGTTTGCCGACATCGGCCAGCCACTTCAGCATATCCGTGTCCTGGGCGCGGGCTTCTTCGACCCCCAGGCCCAGCCCGGCGCGATTGGAGCGGCCGCCGCCCAGCATGGCCGAGCCAAAGGCAGAAAAGCCAACGCCAGCCAGCGCCATCTTCCTCATGAAGTCGCGTTTGGTCATTCGGTTCGCCGTAAAGTCATTGCAGGTATCGGCGACGAATGTCTTCTTGTCGTGATCTCTGAAGCTCATGATCATTCCTCCTTTGCGATTTGTTTAATTCTTCTCGTTCGGGCCTCACTCCTTCAGCGATCCGAGGGTGAGGCCCCGGACCAGATGCCGTTGAACCAGTAGGATAAAGATGAAGCTGGGTATGATCGCGGACGTGCCAAGTGCTGTGATGTAGCCCCACTCGGTCGCGGTCGAGGTGACAAAAGTCGAAATCTTCACCGGCACAGTGCGGATCGATGTTGTCAGGAACAGAGAGAGCAGGAACTCGGTCCATGAAAAGATGAAACACAGCACAGCTGTCGCGGCGATGCCACCTTTGACCATGGGAACGACCACACGTCGAAACGTCTGCCAGCGCGTAGCGCCGTCAATCAGTGCCGCCTCGTCGACCTCGCGCGGGACATCGTCGAAGAACGACTTCAAAAGCAAGACGGCCAGCGGCAGGTTGATCAAACTGTGAACGAGGATCAGCCCCGTATAGGTGTCGCGCAAGCCGAGATCCCGGAACATGAAAACGACCGGTATGACGATCGCGATTGGCGGCATGAAGCGCTGCGAGAGGATCCAAAAAAGGAAAGACTGCTGGCCACTGAACTGCATTCGTGACAGACAATATGCGGCCAGTGTCGCCAGCAACAGCGTCAGTGCCGTCGAGCCGACAGCTATGATCGCGCTGTCGAGAAGCGACTGGCGGGAATCGTAGGAACTGGCGCCCCCCTTGATCACCCCCGCCGCCTCGCCGCCCTGTTCCATGCCTATGTCGACGCGCGAGACGCCAAGCAGCGTCACGCGGTAATTGTCCGGCGTCGGCGTGAAACCGGTGTAGACCGGTCCGCTGCGGTCGAAGATCGCGGAGTAGGGTTTGACGGAGGACAGAGCCCACCAGGCGATCGGGAACATGAAGATCGCGACCACTAACACGGCGAGCACGTCGCGGGTGATCATCTGGACGCGGGACGGCTCCATCAGAACCTCACCTTGAAAAGCCTGACAAAGACGTTCGACACGGCGATCAGCACAACCAGCACAATCAGCGACAGGGTCGCGGCGTAGGGGAAGTCTCCGGTGAAGTAGATACGGCCGGCATAGAATGAAAGCGTTTCGGTAGCCGTGCCTGGCCCGCCGGCAGTGATGATGTAGACGTAGTCATAGATGCGGAAGAGATCGACGCCGCGGATCAGTACCGCGACCGCTATCACCTTGCGCAGCATCGGCAGTGTAAGCCGCAAGAATGTCTGGATGCCGTTGGCCCCGTCGATCGCTGCGGCTTCGAAAGGTTCTTTCGGCAGCGCGCGCAGGCCTGCCAGGATGATGAGCACCATGAAGGGCGTCCACTGCCATATGTCTGCCAGCAGGATCGCCAGCAATGCGGTAACCGGCTGCGTCAGGATCGGCTGCGCCGGCGAGATCAGGTCGAGGGCGTAGAGGTAGAACGACAGGACACCGAAAGAGCCGTCCTGCATCAGCAAGAACATCATTCCTGTCACGGCAGGCGGCACGACCAGCGGCAGCGTCATCAGCGCCCGAAGTATCCCATAGCCCTTGCGATCGGTATCAAGCAGAAGCGCAATGAGGATGCCGAGTGCAAGCTGAACGGCCAGTGCGACGAAGGTGTAAATCAGCGTCGTTTCCAAAGAGTGCCACATACGCGTATCCGAAAATGCGCGCGCCCATTGGTGCACTCCGGCGAAATCAAGCTGCCGGGAAACGACATTGCGTTTGTGAAACGACAGCCAGACCGAATAGGCGAGAGGATAGATGCCGAAAACCAGAAGCATCACCGTGATTGGCGCGAGCCAGGGAAAAGGATGCTCGGCCGTCATGAACCGGGGTAGGGCCCAGCTGGACCTCTCCTGCGTGAAGGTTGCCGTGCTCACGGGCAAATCTCCGCTTGGTGAGAGAGATGCATTGGCCTTTCTCCCTATCGGCCAGATCGTGCAAACTTGAACTTTTGTAAGTTGGTTGTGCCTTTTGTTAAGGCAGCCTGGGGGACGCGTGTCGACTTGTCAAGTCAGATCCATGTCGGCGGGCGCTGCCCTCGCACGCCCTCCGTCACAGCCGGACATGGATTGTTTTCTGGAACGCGACCGAAGCAGGAGACCGTCTGCATCGGGGTCATCGCTGCGTTGAGCAGTTGCAACTGCGATCACCGACATGGTGGTGATCGCAATGGAGACGGGGAACTACCAATAGTCGACCAGTTCACCAGGCATGGACGCATCAAGGAGAGTGGAGGCGGGCCAAATCTGTTAGCCCGGCGCTCGCCTTAATCCGGCAGTCTGATCTGCAGCTTCACGTCCGCCGGCCGGCCTTCGACCGCGCGGTCGAAAGCCGCGATGGAGTCTTCGAAGGGAAAGGTTGCCGAAATCAGTGGCTTGAGGTCGACCCTACTCGATGCCATCAGCGCGATCGCCCTGTCATATTGGTGGGCATAGCGGAAGACCGTCTCGATGCGGATTTCCTTGGTCGAGGCCGTAGCGATGTCGAACGCCACCGGGGCCACCGGTAGGCCGACCACCACCACGGCGCCGCCGGGTCGCGGCAGATCCAGCAACGTCTCCCATGCTTTGGGCGACCCGGAGCATTCGAAGACGACGTCGGCGCCCCAGCCGGCGGTCAGGCGTTTCACCTCCGCCCCTAGGTTCTTGTCGCGGATGTTGACCGGGACCACACCCTTGAAGCTTTTGGCGATGTCGAGCTTGGGTTGAGCGAGGTCTGCGACGATGGCGCGGGCACAGCCGCCGGCAAGGGCGGCAATCGCCACCATCGTGCCGATCGGCCCTGCCCCAAGCACCACCGCTGTGTCACCCGGCGCGATCTTGGCCTTGGCCGCAGCCTGCATGCCGACGGCGAAGGGCTCGACCATGGCGCCCTCGGCGAAGCTGACATTGTCGGGCAATTTGAAGGTGTAGTTGCCGGGGTGAACGACATGGGCTGTCAATACGCCATGAATCGGCGGCGTCGCCCAGAACCTGACCGCCGGGTCGATGTTGTAGAGGCCGAGCCGGCTCGCCCGCGAATTGGGATCCGCGATGCCTGGTTCCATGCAGACGCGGTCGCCGATCTTCAGATGCTCGACGCCTTCGCCTGTTTCCACGATGGTGCCAGCGGCTTCGTGGCCCAAGACCATCGGCGCTTGGACCACGAACGGGCCGATGCGCCCATGGGTGTAGTAATGCACGTCGGACCCACAGACACCTACCGTATCGATCTTGATACGAACCTCGCCCGGACCCACTGTCTGCGGCAGATCGATATCACGCAGCTTGAGTTGGTGCTGACGTTCAAGGACAAGGGCGCGAACTTTCGTCATCGACGTAATCTCCTCTAGCCAATTGCCCCTCTCGCCTAGGACCGGCTGCCGCCCTGGTCGAACAGCCAAGCCATGGCTGGTTGGATATGGACCGCCGTTGGCAATCTATCGGACTGTGCTGGTCAGCGTCGATATGGACAAGCGAAGAAGCCTTCCACGGTTCTGCGATCGTGTATGCCCGGCTGGTCGACCACTCCTTGCAGGCGCTACCCAATTTTCCGGCGGAACTGAACGCAAGAGACGTTGTTGGTTAGCAGCGGGTTGCGGTTGCGCCAAAAGTGAGGAAATCTTGGAACACTCCTTCGAGTTTCGAACGACCCTGATAGCCGCCCCCTCGTCGGTTCAGCCACCAAGCAATGCGCATTGCGGCCTGATCTCCATGCCAGGTTTCATGCGATGAAAGTCTTGGTAGCGGGCGCAACTGGTCTCATTGGTGCTGCGGTATGCGCGCGGCTTAGCAAGGAAGGACACGAGGTCTCTCGCGTTGTTCGGCCCAACGGATCGCGCTGTTTTTCAGAGAGCCGCGAGATTGTGTTGGACGTCGCGAAGGCCTTGGATCCCGCAGACTGGCATCGCCATTTGTCAGGTGTCGATGCCGTCGTCAACTGCGTCGGCGTCCTGCAAAAAGGGCTGCATGATAGCCCACGCGCGGTTCACCAGAGCGCGGCAGCGGCGTTGTTCAAGGCATGTGCGCAAACAGGGGTCACGAAGGTCATCCATTTCTCTGCAATTGGGGTGGACCGCCTACAGCTCTCCCCGTTTTCGTCCAGCAAGCTAGCGGGGGATGAAGCGCTAACGGCCCTTGATCTTGACTGGGTCATACTGCGGCCCGCTGTCGTACTCGGACGACCCGCCTATGGAGCGAGCGCACTGTTTCGCGGGTTGGCCGCTTTACCACTTCTCCCGATGATGCCAAATACCGGGCGCCTCCAGGTCGTCCAACTCGAAGACGTCGTGTCCACGGTCGAATTTTTTCTGCGCCCCGACAGTCCTTCCCGTGTGGCGGTGGAACTGGCCGGGCCCGAGGCACTCTTGATGAGCGAGGTCATCGACCATTATCGTCGCTGGTTCGGCTGGAGAAAAGCTCGAGAATTTGTCATTCCGGGCGGAGCTTCCAGGGTGCTCTACCGCTTGGGCGATCTGGCAGGCGCGCTCGGATGGCGGCCACCGATGCGGACCAACGCCGCGAAGGAGATCACGCGAGGTGCGACGGGCGACCCTCAGCCGTGGATGAGGATGACCGGGATCCAGCCGTCGAGCCTGTCGAGCACACTTGCGACCAACCCCGCGACGGTACAGGAACAATGGTTTGCTCGCCTCTATTTCGTCAAGCCAGCGATTTTCGTCGTGCTTCCTTTTTTCTGGATTATGACTGGTATCATCGCGCTTACCACCGGGTGGCGTAGCGGTGTCGAACTTCTGAGCAATACGGCAGTCAGCGCACTGGCCGAGCCGACAGTGGTGGCCGGCGCGCTTGCCGACATTGCGGTGGGCACGCTGATTGCCTGGCGATCAACTGCCCGGCTGGGACTTTGGGCAGCGATCGGGATCTCGTTGTTCTATGGGGTTTCGGGCACGATCTTGCGTCCGGGACTTTGGAACGAGCCGCTCGGTCCGCTGATGAAGATCCTGCCAATCCTCGTCGTGCACTTCGTCGCGCTAGCGATCCTGGCGGAGCGCTGATGGTCTATTTCCTGCTGAAGTTCCTCCACATCATCGGGGCCGCCATCCTACTCGGCACGGGCGCTGGTATTGCCTTCTTCATGCTGCTCGCGCACCGGACAGGCAATGCTGCGACGATTGCCGCAGTAGCCCGGATCGTCGTCATTGCGGATTTCGTGTTCACGGCCACGGCCGTTGTCGCGCAGCCTGTGACGGGCGTCGCGCTTGCCTGGCAAGCCGGCTATTCGCTTTGGGAGGGCTGGATTGCCCTGTCGATTCTGCTCTACATCGCCACCGGCCTGTTCTGGCTTCCAGTCGTCTGGATGCAAATAACGATGCGCAATCTGGCGTCAGAGGCAGCAGCATCCGGCGAGCCTCCACCTGAGCGCTACGGTCGACTGTTCCGGCTGTGGTTTATCTTCGGCTTCCCAGCATTCGCAGCCGTGACCGCGATATTCTGGCTGATGATTACGCGACCCGTCATCGAATGGATCTGACTTATCATTTGGGCGCGAACGCGGCCTGGTGTTCCTCCTGGCCGGCGCTCTCGGCGTGCTGCTCTACCTTGGGTGAAGAGCAGCCGGAATCAGGACCATTGGGTGCTTCTAAAATGGTTGAAAGGATCGGGTGTCGGTCTGGAACCTCTTTCCGGCTCGCGCATTGAGCGAGGTTGAAGGGCCTCGGAGTCTGCATGGAACAAAGGGTTTTGGGCCCCGGAGCCTTTGCGAAGGGCTTTCGTGCTGATGACAACAGCCGCGAACGAGATTCGGATGCTGTCGTAAGGAGCGAACTGGAAGATTTCTTCGAGAACGCGGCAGTCCCTCTCCACCTGGTGGCCAATGACGGAACTATTCTGCGCGCCAACCGCGCCGAGCTGGACATGCTCGGCTACACAGCTGGCGAATATGTCGGGCGTAGCATTCGGGACTTTCACGCTGATCCCGCCGCGATCGAAGACATTTTGAACCGGCTCTCCCGGCGCGAGGACCTCCAACACTACCGCGCGAGGTTGCGCGCCAAGGATGGCTCCATGCGTTGGGTGGAAATCACATCCAACGTGCGAGCGGTTGGCGGGCGGTTCCTCAACACTCGCTGCGTTACGATCGATGTCACGGATAAGATCAAAGCGGAAGAGCTGTTACGCGAACAGGAAAACAGGCTTGCTGTCACCTACCAAAGCGCAGGGACGGGTATTGTCGAGGCCGACGCCGAAGGCCGGCTGCTTAGGGTGAATGCCCATTTGTGCGATCTTTTAGGCTACGCGCCGGAGGAACTGGTTGGACGGTCGATTTTCGATCAAACTTTTTCGGCTGATGTCGAGTCCGACCGCGAGCAGTACTGGCGGCAGGTCGCGGGTGAGATAAAAAGCTACACGATGGAGAAGCGATTCGTTCGCAAGGACAGGTCTCTTGTCTGGGCCCTCGTTACTTCCTCCAGCGTCTTCGACGGCGAGGGAAAGTTCCGTTACGCGGTGCGGGTGCAGCACGACATCAGCGAGCGCAAGGCAATAGAGGCGACGCTTGCCCAAAGGGCGGAAGAGCAGGCTGCACTGCATCAATTCACTGAAATGCTGCAGCATGCCCGCACGCCAGCTGACGTCCATGAGCCTGCGCTCGACGCCATCCAGCGTGCGCTGGGTTGTCAGCGCGCTTCGATCCTGCTGTTGAACGATGGGATCATGAAGTTTGTGGCCTGGCGCGGCCTTTCGGACCCATATCGCGCAGCAGTAGAAGGCCACTCGCCCTGGCCGGCTGATTGCGCCGATCCTCAGCCGATTACCTTGGGCGATGTGGAAAAAGCCGAGCTTCCGGAAGAACTGAAGCGGACAATCCGAGCCGAGCGCATTGGCGCGGTTTGCTTCGTTCCGATAACCGAGGGAGGGCGACTGCTTGGCAAGTTCATGGCCTATTTCGACCAGCCGTGTGATTGCTCCGCCGACCAGGTAGAAGTCGCTCGCACCATCGCTCGCCAGCTTGGTTTCGGGATCGAGCGCCTGAAGGCGCAGAATGCCGCCCAGCGTTTGGCGGCAATCGTGGAGTCGTCGCATGATGCGGTTGTCAGCAAGGACCTGAACGGCATCATCTCGACCTGGAACCGGGGCGCTGAACGCCTGTTCGGCTATTCGGCCGCGGAAGTGATCGGCAAGCCAATCACCATTGTCATCCCGGACGACCGGTTGGATGAGGAACCTCTGATCTTGGGTCGAATCCGCAAGGGTGAACTCGTCGACCATTTCGAAACGGTTCGCCGCCGCAAGGACGGAACACTGGTGGATATTTCGCTGACAATATCGCCGGTTCGCGACGCGACGGGGCGGGTGGTGGGTGCTTCCAAGATCGCCCGGGATATAACCGATCAAAAAATGTCCGAAGCAAAGGTGCGCGACAGCCAACGTCACCTTCAGGATCTGCTCGCCGCTATTCCTGCCGCGATCTACACCACCGATCGCGATGGCAAGATCACTTATTTCAACGAAGCCGCGGTTGCACTTGCCGGGCGGACTCCGGTAATTGGCAGTGACGAATGGTGCGTGACCTGGAAGCTCTTCTGGCCCGACGGCACGCCGCTTCCTCACGATGAATGCCCGATGGCGATCTCCTTGAGGGAAGGTAAGCCGGTCCGCGGATATGAAGCCATTGCCGAGCGGCCGGACGGAATCAGGATCCCTTTCATCCCTTATCCGACACCGATGCGGGATGCGGATGGGAACGTCATTGGCGGTATCAACATGCTGGTCGATGTCAGCGAGCGAAAGCAGGCCGAGACCCAACAGCGAATCTTGCTCGACGAACTCAACCATCGCGTCAAGAACAACATGATGATGCTGAAGTCCTTGCTTTCCGTGGCGGCGAGGACGAGCCGAAGCCTGGAAGCCCGTGACGTACTAGACGAGGCAAGCAAACGGGTTGCCGCGATGGCGGCCGCACAGCGCGTCCTTTACGATACCGCCGACGCCAGCAATTTCAGTGTGCAGCCCTTCCTCGGGGCCGTATGCGAGACTGCCAAGCAAATGTTTCCACCGAATGTACGGCTGGTTTGTGAAGCTGACAGCATCAAATTGCCGAACGACGTGGCGATGCCGCTGGCCCTCATCGTCAACGAGCTTTTGACCAATGCGGTCAAGTATGGCCTTAACGGCAGCGCCGGAGGGACCGTCCAAGTCAGCATCACCAAGAAGGCGGAGGGTAATTCGCTGGTGGTTAGAGACGGAGGCTCCGGCTTCGACCTGAACTCGGTGCGCGCGACATCCTCGGGACTGCGGCTTGTAGAGGGCCTCGCGCGGCAGATCGGCGGAACCTTCGAAGTTCATCGAGACCCATGTCGATGCGTGGTGACTTTTTCTCAAGCACCGCTGTAGATCGGCCGTGCGACTGGAACCCGCGATGACTGAGCCAAGCCAAGCCGGGGAGTTCGACCGCGTATTCAAACCCCAACTGGCCTGGTCGCGAGACGACATGGGCGGCGGTGAGGCAACGCCTACGGCCGGTCGGACGATACTGATCGTCGAAGACGATTACCTGATTGCGCTCGACGCGGAAGCCGGACTGACCGCGGCGGGGTTCTCGCTGGCCGGAACGGCGGTCAGCGCCGAACAAGCTGTGAGCCTCGCGCTCTCGACCAGGCCGACGCTCGTCCTCATGGATATCCGCTTGCTTGGAAAGCGGGACGGAATTGATGCCGCGCTGGAACTTTATCGCGACCACGGCATACGATGCATCTTCACAACCGCGCATGGCGACCAGGAGGTGAAGCTTCGCGCCGAAGCGGCAAGGCCACTTGGCTGGGTGCAAAAGCCCTACTCAATATCCACTCTGGTCGACGCCATCAGAACAGGATTCCAACAAGTCGAGCAACAGAACTGAGGCGCGGCGGAATTTGGGCCCACCGATCCACGCGTGGACGCAGCACAGGAACGCGCAAGTTTATACCAGCTGGCAAGGTTGTGGCACCGATCGGTTTGCAATGCGCGCCCAAAGAACCGTTGTTGCCCTTGAGCGTCTCTGCCTCCGTTAAGACGGTTGACGTTCTGCTTTCGATCCCTGAGGGTCTGCACGTCCGTGCAGTGATGCAGGAGGTGCTCGAGGCCCAGATGGAGGAGGCGCTGGTTGCTTCGAAGGGCGACACCGGAGCGCCTCGGCTACCGCTCGCGAATACACGCCGCCTTGATGATTTGCGATGAGCTTCAGGGCCTCATCACCGTCGTCATGCCCGAACCTGTCATTGAGCAGCTGAAATGTGGATGACAAGGAGGGCGCCCATACGTTCGGTTTTTCGATCGGCGACGCGGTCCACAAAGCCATCCACAATCGCCATGAACGCCCGCCTGTTCAGACATGAGGTAAAGCGCGTCCTGCGGTCTGCCGGATCCTACTGGCGGCGCTTAGACTTGCCGCGGGGCTACCCAGCGACCCCGCCTCGTACTACCATTGCGCTTTCGCTGGACATTAGGGGCCGCACCCATTTCATTGCGGTTGCACGTGAGGATGAATTGGACATCTTCGAGCGGCTTGAGGCTTTGATAGACGTGCCCAACACGGCAGCGGTGAAGCAGGCGCGCGAACTGCTAAGAGAGCTAGAGGAAAGGTCAGACGGTGCAACCGACACGATCGACCAATTTCTGCTTGATCTAATGACGTTGGACTTTGTCGTTGAGTCTTGCCACCCGCGTTTCGATGCTCCCGCGCGGAAACTGGCGCGAATTAGGCTGACAATGCTCAAGATGTTATGCGGAGCTCCCGCCTAACAGAGCCCCGCTGCGTCTCCGGCGTTCCCGACGGAGTCGGCCGCGTCCGGATCAATTCATTGGTGGCACGCGCAGCAGCCCGCCACCTCGAGCATTGGGCTTTGCCTCACGGCGCGAGATCATCAGGCCACGCTGACGCAGTCCCGCAGCACTGCGTATCGCATCTCACAATCCCGAATCTCGCCTTGAACAGGGATTAGTGCTGAAGAAAAGGCGCCGCGTGGAGTCAGCTTCACTGCCCCCGACGAGGACTACTGTCGCGCGAGGACAGTCCGCCTCCCCGTTGGCTGCCGTGTTCCAGGGAATACGCATGAGTGAACTCGGCCCCGAGAAGAAATATCAATGACGCGTAGTAGATCCACAGCAGCACGACGATCAGCGCACTGGCCGCACCGAACGAAGACGCCACGCCACTGCTGCCAATGTAAAGGCCGATTAAGCTCTTGCCGATGGTGAACAGTGCAGAGGTGACAAATGCCCCGAACCATACATCGCGCCACTGCAACTCCCTATCCGGTAGGACTTTGTAGATCGCTGCGAATAACAGCGCGATAAGGAAGAAGGAGAACAGGATGTTCAGCCCTTCAACGATGACTGATCCGAAGGGCAGCAGCTGGTTGATCCAGCCACTGAGGGCGCTAATTGCTGCGCTCGCCGCCAGCGAGACGAGCAACAAAAAGCCGAGTGCAATGACCAATCCCAAGCTGGCCGTCCGCGCCCGGATCAGCCGAGCAATCGAGCTTCCTTCGGGTTTGGCCCTCCAAATTATGTTCAATGCCGATTGCATTTCGCCAAATACACCGGATGCCGTAAGAAGCAACGTGCACAGGCCAACTAAGGTCGCGATCATTCCCGACTTCGGATTTGAGGCGCTTTGCAGCGCACTTTGTAGCACCTCGGCGCTTTGGGCTCCCATCAATCCAGAAAGCTGACCGGCTATTGCAGTGCGTGCGGCGTCGTGTCCAAACACCAGGCCCGCTACGGCCACGACCAGCAACAAAACAGGTCCAAGTGACGTGACCGCAAAGAACGCCATGGCTGCACCGTGACTGAGAGCGCCGTCGGCAATGAAGCCCGCCACGCTGGCCTTCGCAATGCGCCACGCCTCAAGCATGGATTTCCTCGACGGAAGGTATCAACTTTCCCGGACAAAGTTCATGCCTGATGTCCCGAAGGGGCAAACTTGCGACAAAGGGAAGCGTTCCACACCAGTGAGAAAGTCCCGCGCGGAGTTCGGTCCCAAGCTCCATCGCGACACGGGTTTTTTCCGGGTCTATGTCTAATCGCTCAAGGCCGCCTAGGCTTTTTTGGCTTGCCGGCGCGAGGCTTCTGGCCAGCACCTTCTTCCCGAGACTGCTTAGAGTTGGCGAGCCGTTGGCGGACCGCATTTTCCGTACTTTCGGCCGCGGACCTGACGACCTCGCGGACCTTGTCGGTCAGCGTGCCTTCGCGCGACGCCTGCCGCGCAGCTTCGGTGACCGCCTGATAGCCTTCGGCTGCGATCCTCTTAACCTCAGCAGTGCCCTCTTCGAGCTTAGCTGCGGCAACGTCCCGAAGCTTGTCGGGGTAGCCACCCAACTCCCGCCCTCGATTGACCTATGCTGGTTGGTCCAAGCACTCCGGAAGTGCCCCGGGTCCCAACCGATGGCCTCTTTGTTGGGCTGCTGGAACATGTGTCAGAGACCAATGTTCGGGAGCCGGCCCGCTTTATTCCCGGGCGGTCGTCCCATGTGACTGCCCGCTGGCTATGGCCGGCGGGCATATGGGAACTTGATATTCGTCGGCAGGTTCGAAAAGCGGCAGCTCCCGTGCTGCCGGTCAGGTCCCCGAGACCTGGCCGGGCCGCTTCCCTCGCCAGTGAGGCGGGCCCTGTGCGATCGGCAAAGGCGGCGGCCCTGGAACCTGAACGACTGTCGCTGGTTGGTAGATTGGTGGCAGTGGCTCTCCAGGGCTCGCCGCCGGTTGAGGTCCGGGCCTCAACTGCCCGCGCTTCTGCCGAGGGGCGCGGGCGACCATTTTAGGGGACCGATATGCCGCGCAAGGTTGACAAGCTAAGGCACGAACGGGCTGACCGCGTATCTCGCGTCGTCATCGATGCGGAGCGCAAAGCCCGTGAAGCCAAGACAGCTCGTCTGAGGGCCGATCGGCTGGGACAGCGTTCCGTCAAGCCTGCCAATGTCGACCCGACGAAGTCACGCTAGGTGGAGGTGGAGGCGGCCGACGCAGTGCCTGAGTCTACCGCGCCGGCCATGGCGGCTCGGAGGTCCGCCGCGCGCTGACAAGATAGGACGAGGGTCACACGGTCAAGTAGAGCCCATGGATTAGGCGTGGCTGTCTTGGGAGGCGACGCAGATGAGCCGCGCTCGGCCTCGACACTGTCGCGCTTGTTCCTAAGAAGGGCAGGGCAAAACAGAACAAGGCCGACTGCGATGCCTATTTTGCCTTCGCGCCGCCCTTGTGGACTATGGCAAGCTTCGGAACCTGGGCTTCGTGGATGATTCTAAGAGCTTCGTCTCTGGTGATGCCGACCTTGCGGGCGTAGTACTCGGCTTCTCGCGCCCGCTCGCGATCGACTGGACGTTCCGTCGCCTGGTTGTTCGCCTTCTGCTTTGCCTTCTGTCCCATGAGGCGAATTATAGCACACCATGGACCCAGGCTAAACCGCGCGGCGGCCCGTTCGCTTGCCTAGCAGGAGTAGCGCTTAGACGCCACTGTCTGGCAGGTACCTGGTTCATCCGTTCGAATGACGCCCGTCGGCAGTCACAACGCTGGTTGGCCCAATCTGGCGGCAGGAAAGACTGGCAAGGTGGCTCCTGATGTGAGCGGACCGCGTCATCGGCAACAGGCTGGCGATCACGCACGACTTCCTTTCGATAATGCTTGGGATGAGGCGCCCGGGTGTGACGCTGGCATTCCAGGTGCTCAAGGGGCAGGGACTGATTCAAGCCCGGCGGGGAGAGGTCACAAATACGGGATCGAGCGGGGCTGTTGGCGATAGCGGGCGTGGTTACGGTCACGAAGCCGCCGACCGGTCACTGAGATAGCTCCCGCCTGAAATCCGGTCCGGACCAAAGCGCTGGGGCTTTTCCGAGCCTAAGGGTTCATTTGCGCCTGGCTTGGCTGCTAGCCGATCCAGCAGCTTGCGGGACTCTTCGATAACGCGGCGAGTGTCTTCAATGTTCAAGCGAAGATCGTCAATCTGTGCCGCCGCCCATCGCTGGTACATACGAGCGCTTACATTGCGTAAGGCTTCAGGTTCCCACGGCTCCATCACTATCAGACCGGTCGTGTCCCATCAGGTGGTGTAGCTCGGCGGTTACGAAGCCGCTCACGAGCGCGCCGTTAGGAGCGCTGTAGCGA